>CALMPQ010000482.1 GCA_937872005.1 uncultured Propioniciclava sp. | reverse complement strand
ACCACGGGCAGCAGCCGCGCGAAGTCGGTGTAGGCCCGGGTCAGCACCCGGTGCCGCCGCGGGTCGGCCATCGCGCCGACCAGGACCAGCCCGGCCAGCGCCGCAGGGTGACGCTGCGCCCACGCCGTCGCCACGAACCCGCCGAGCGAGTGCCCGACGAGCACGATCGGTGTCCCCGGTTCGGCGTCGGCCACCGCCTCGTCGACCACCGCGAGCGCCGCGTCGGTCGTCCACGGCTGACCGGCCCGGACGCCGTGGCCCGGCAGCCCACCCGCGCGGCATCAGATCCGTGGATCGTCCGGACTTTGTTCGGGACGACCTTGGATGACGTTGAGGGAACGATCGCGGTCGGCAACTCATGGGACTTCAAGAAGTACCGCGCCACGTCGTTCGTCCATGACTTCACGCGACCGGATGTGGGAGCACAGGAGTTGCCAGCCTTCGTGCCCGACGGTGGTGTCAGCGCGAATTCGATTTCTGGCGGCTGGGTCGGTGGTAGTGCGGAGTCTGGTTTGCTCGATTCACGTGGTGACGCGTACTGGCATTCTTTTGTGTACGACTTGAGCAATCCAAGTGCCGGACTTAAAGACCTTGACCCCGGCGTGAAAGCGACAAGTAGTATTGCTGCTCTTAGAGGCAAAGTTGCCGCTGGGGTCCGGGGTGATCGGGCCGTGATGTACGACCTGAGAAGCGGCACGAGTACGGACCTTCACGCGAAGGTCGCGAGGGCAGGCGAACTCACGAGCCGCGCGACGGACGTGACATACAAGTATGTTGTCGGCGTGGTGGGTGATTCACTCGCATTTGCCTACGACATTTCATCGGGAGCTGTGTATCGCCCGCCCGGTAAGGTGTGGCTGGACGTGTTCGTTTCAGGAGACCTGCTGATCAGCACGCCTGTGGGGGGATCCAACGCTACCGTTTACCACATTCCCAGTGGCGTCTATCAAGATGGGTTCTCGGTGCCCGAGGGCGATCTCGAGGGCGTGTCGGGCACCAAGGTCCTCCTCTCCCAACCTCCGGCGATCTATGACTTGGATACGAGGGTCACAGAGGCTTTGCCGAGTTACAACGCTGATCACAGTCGTCCACGGGCCATGAGTGGAAGCATCGTCGTGGGGTTCAACTGGTGGGACGGAGGCACCGAGGCGCTCTGGTGGACCAACTCCACCCTCGTAGCCCAGGCATCCCCGACCTTCTCCGATGTGTGCGGGGCGGCTAACGATACCTACACGATCCCTTCGACCAGGGGCGTGGACTACATGGTTGCGGGTGTGGTGAAGCTCCCGGGCACGTACCCTGCATCGGGGACGGTTTCGGTGACGGCGCAGCCCAAGGCCGGGTACCTGTTGCAGGGAGTGTCGTCGTGGTCGAGGTCGTTCACAAATCGGTCGTCGTTCACGGACGTGCCCTCGACGATCCAGTTCTTCGATGAGATCTGTTGGTTGTCGACAGCCGGGATCTCGACAGGGTACCCGGACGGCACCTACAGGCCCGTGCAGCCGGTGAACCGTGACGCGATGGCCGCCTTCATGTATCGCCTTGCGGGCTCGCCCACGTTCACGCCTCCCGCAAGGTCGCCGTTCAAGGATGTGACCCCCCAGACGCAGTTCTACAAGGAGATCGCTTGGTTGGCGTCGAAGGGCATCTCGACGGGGTATCCCGATGGGACTTTCCGTCCTGTGCAGCCGGTGAACCGGGATGCGATGGCGGCGTTCATGTACCGGCTGGCGGGGTCTCCGGAGTGGTCTGCCCCTTCCACGTCGCCCTTCACCGATGTGACGCTGCGCACGCAGTTCTACTCGGAGATCACATGGTTGGCGAGCAAGAAGATTACGACGGGCTATTCGGATGGGACTTTCCGTCCGGTGCAGCCGGTGAACCGGGATGCGATGGCGGCGTTCATGTACCGGCTGAAGGTCGTCAACAAGGCCATTTAGGACAGGCGCTTCACGTCGACGGCCACGGTCAGCGACGACCCGGAACCCTCGGTGAAGATGATCCCCTTCAGCGGCGACACGTCCCGGTAGTCGCGGCCCCACGCGGTGACGATGTAGCGCGAGTCGGCGAGGTGGTTGTTGGTGGGGTCGAGGTCGACCCAGTCCCCGCCGGGCACCTGGACGCCGACCCACGCGTGCGAGGCGTCCGACCCCTCGAGCTTCACCGTGCCCGGTGCGGGCGCGGTCTCGATGTAGCCCGACACGTAGCGCGCCGGTAGCCCGGCCGCCCGGAAGGCGGCGACGCCCAGGTGCGCGAAGTCCTGGCACACGCCCGCGCGGGACGCCAGAACCTCGGGCAGTGTCGTCGCCACCGACGTCACCCCTTGTGCATACGTGAACCCAGAGTAGATGTCGCGGTGCATCGCCTCGATGGCCTCGCCGAGCGGGCGTTCGGGCGGCAGCACGGACGCCGCGAAGTCCAGCACCGCTTGCTCCCGCGTGGCCAGGCGGCTGGGCAGCGTGTAGGCCGCGTGCTCGAAGGCGTCCACCGCCGGGTCGCTCGCCAGGGCCTCGGCGGCCGAGCGCACCGTCCACCGGTTCAAGGCCGCGAGGTCGGGCAGCGGCCACGCGATCTCGACGACCGACCGCTTCGCCACGACCAGCTCGGTGTGGGGGGTGGTGATCTCGACGTAGTGGGTCCAGTTGCCGAAGGCGTCGAGGGACTCCTCCAGCAGGTCGGGCTCGGGTGAGATCACGATGTCGTGCTCCAGCACGGTCTGCAACGCGGTCTCGCGGGGGCGCAGCATCGCGCGCTCGAAGGACGTGGTCACGTCGTCGGTGTAGGTGTAGCGCGTGCGGTGCTTCACCTCGTAGCGCCGCCGGGAGTGGTGGTCGGTCATGCCCACCCCCCGACCCGCTCGAACTCGGGCACCGCGAACGCGTGCGAGGGCGACTGCGGCGCGAAGTGGGTCTTCTCGATGAGCCGCGCGATGTCGCGCAACCGACCGTTCAGGGACGCCAGCAGCTCGGCCAGCGCGCCCCGGCGTCCGGCGAAGAGGGCGTCGGCGTCGAGGTCGAGGACGAGCTCCCGCGCCCGGGCGATCGCGTCGGCGAGCCGGTCGGGCCGGCCGGTGTCGAAGTGCCGGTGCAGCCGGTCGAGCTGGTAGCGCACCGAGCGGGGGTTGATGGGGTCGGCGAGCAGCAGCTCCATGGTGGCGACGGCGGGCACGGTCGAGCCCACCCCGGCGGCCATGCGCCGGCGGTAGGTGATGAGGGTGTCGCCGGCCCGCAGCACCATCTCGGCGACGACGGCCTCGGCGACGGGTGAGTGCTGGCTCGTCAGGGTCTGGTCGAGCAGCGCCACGGTGGCCTGGGCGCGCTCGATGCGGCGGCCCGTGTCCATGAACGTCCAGATCGAGTCGCGCACCAGGCTCTCCCCGGCCATGCCGGCCAGAGCGAGCGTCGTCGTCAGCACCTGGGCGGCGACCGCCTGATGGTCGATCGGGCCCTCGCCGTCGCGCACCTCGGTGAGCAGTTCGGTGAGCCCGCCCACGATGCCGACGGTCTCGGGGGAGAGCAGTTCGCGCACCGCGAGGGCGTTCTCGCTGGTGCGGCGAGCCGCGTGGGTGAGGGAGCCCGGGGCGTCCTCGACGACGAGGCGGGTCAGTTGGTCGGAGTAGCGGTCGGCCTCGGTGGCGGCCGCGTCGGGGTCGAGCCGCACGCCGGTGACCTCGCCGATGGCCCCCATGATCACCTCCATGGCGGTGTGGCCGGCCGACTCGGGGCGGGTGAGTTGGTCGTCGACGAGATTGTCGCCCACGGCCACCAGGCGGGCCGTCGCCTCGACGCGTTCGGCGTAGCGGGCCAGCCAGTACAGGTCCCCGGCCGCGCGGGGGGTGAGGTCGGGCATGACGGGCAGGCCGGCGTCCGCGCGCACGGACGGCCGGAGCGAGCGCCACACGGGCGCCTGCCCGGTCTCGAGCACCCAGACGTCCTTGGCGAGGATGTCGTCGCTGCGGTGGACGAGCACGTCGTCCTCGCTGACGGCGACCTTCGCGAACCCGCCGGGCATGACGGCGTACTCGTCGTCGAGCGCGATGCGGAAGGTGCGCAGCACCATCGCCCGCGGCGAGAGGCCCTGCGGGGTCACGACTGGAACCGTCGAGGGGGCGACGGGAACCTGCCCGGTCCACGCCCAGGGCTCGGCCTCGATGCGGCGGCGCAGCTCGTCGCGCTGCTCGTCGCCGAGCTCCCAGCCGGCGATGGTCGTGGGCCGCTCCGACCGCGAGGTGGGCCGCAGCACCAGCCTGGTCAGGTTGGCCAGCACGTGGTTGCGGGCGGTGGCGTCGCCGCACCACCAGGTCTCGGGGGCGGCGAGGAGGAGGTCCTCGTCGAGCACCGCCCGGCAGACGGCGGGCAGGTAGGGGGCCATGCCGATGTTCTCCAGCACGCCCGAGCCGATGGGGTTGACGATCGAGACCGCACCCCGGCGGGCCGCGGCGAGCAGCCCGGCCACGCCGAGCCGGGAGTCGGGGCGCAGGTCGAGGGGGTCGGCCCACTCCCCGTCCATGCGGCGCTGGATCACGTCGACCCGCTGCGGACGCCCCGGCGTGCGCAGCCACACCCCGCCATCGCGGACCATCAGGTCGTCGGCGACCACCAGGGGGTGGCCCAGTTGCGTGGCGACCAGCGACTGGTCGTAGGCGGTCTCGGACGCGGGGCCCGGCGAGAACAGCACGATGCGCGGCGACGTGATGCCGGGTGGGGCCGCGTTGACCAGGGCGTTCTGCATCACGTCGAAGAAGCCGCGCAGCCGGTTGGACCGAGTCGACCGGAACAGCGGCTCCATGACGCGGGTGACGAGGCGGCGGTTGGCGAGGGCGTACCCGATGCCGGCCGGCGCCTGGGCGCGGTCGGTGAGCACCCGCCAGCCGTCGGGGCCGCGGGCGACGTCGGTGCCGGCGAACGGCAGCTGGCGCGGGCCGGGGATCGTGACGCCGTGCGCGGGCAGCAGGTAGCCGTCGTGGCCCAGGAACAACTCGGCGGGCAGCAGCCGCTGCCTGATGAGGTCACGGGCGCCGTACAGGTCGGCGAGGATCGCGTCGAGCAGCCGGGCGCGCTGCTCCAGGCCTGCCTGCAGCTCGGCCCACTCCTCGGGCCCGAACACCAGGGGGATCGGGTCGATGCGCCAGCGCCCGCGGCCGCCCCCCGCGATGCGTTCGTCGCGGGCCAGCCGGTCGATCTCGCGCCGGCGGGCGTTCAGCCCGGCGATCCCCAGCCCCTCCAGGTGCTCCCACAGGGCGGGGTCGTGGACGGCGCCCCCCGGTTGCGTCTCGTCGACCGCGTCCGCGTGCCCGGTCGTGCGGGACGCCACGCGCTCGGCGTAGGCCTCGATCAAGCTCACCCCTCGGCCTCCTGGGCCACCTCGGGGTGTCGGCCGCGGGAGAAGCGGCGCAGGTCGAGGGTGACGGGCAACTCCGAGGGATCGCCGCCGAGGACGCCGCCGGGGACGGGCCAGGCCGAGGTGTCGACGCGGCCCGAGGTGCGGCGCTCCTCGAACCGTCCGGTCCGGCGGGACTCGGCCTCGACGGCGTTGACCGGGTAGCGGTCGTAGGAACGGCCGCCCTGGTGGGTGACGTGGTAGGTGAACCCGCCCAGTGAGGTGCCGTTGCGCTGGTCGACCAGGTCGAAGTGCAGCGGGGTGTGGATGCCGATCGACGGCAGCAGCGACGACGGCGGGTTCCACGCCCGGAACCGGACGCCGCCCACCCGCGCGCCCGCGGTCGCGTCGCGCCCGACGCCCCAACCGGTCGTCGCGATCGGGGTCATCGGCACGGGGACGCCGTTGCAGGTGAGCACGTGGCGTCCCTCGGTCAGGCCGACGGCGCTGACCGGGACGCGCTCGACGGAGGAGTCGACGTAGCGGGCCGTGCCGCCGAGGGAGACCTCCTCGCCGAGCACCTTCCAGGGCTCGATGGCGGTGCGCAGCTCGAGCTCGACGTCGCCGATGCGGACCTCGCCCAACCGCGGGAACCGGAACTCCAGGAACGGCTCGAGCCAGCGTTCGTCGAAGCGGGGCGGGGTGCCGTCGGGGAGGGCGGGCCAGTCGGCCATGTGGGCGTTGAGCTCGGCGACGACCTCGCGGACGTCGGCGGCCACGAACGCCGGCAGCAGGTAGCGGTCGTGCAGGCGGGTGCCCCAGCGGACGAGCGGCCCCTGCACGGGGGACTCCCAGAACCGGGCGACCAGCGCGCGCACGAGGGCGGCCTGCATGAGGCTCATGCGGGCGTGTGCGGGCATCTCGAAGCCGCGCATCTCGAGCAGGCCGAGGCGTCCGGTGCGGGAGTCGGGGGAGTACAGCTTGTCGATGCAGAACTCGGCCCGGTGGGTGTTGCCGGTCAGGTCGGTGAGCAGGTGGCGCAGCAGCCGGTCGACGAGCCACGGCTGCGAGCGGCGCTGGCGTTCGACGCGCTCCTCGGGCGTCTCGTCGGTGCGCCAGTCGGCGGCGACGGCGTCGGCGACGTCGTGGTTGATGGCGGGGTCGTTGGTGATGGCGTCCAGTTCGCGGAAGGCGATCTCGAGGTCGTAGAGGGTCTCGGGGAGCCCCTCGTCGACGCGCGGCGCCTGCGACGTCGAGCCGATGAACTTGCCCGTGAACAGGTACGACAGGCCCGGGTGCCACTGCCAATAGGTGACCAGCGAGCGCAGCAGGTCGGGTCGGCGCAGGAACGGCGAGTCCGCCGGGGTGCGCCCACCCAGCGTGATGTGGTTGCCGCCGCCGGTGCCGGTGTGGGTGCCGTCGAGGTCGAACTTCTCGGTCGCCAGCCCGGAGTGCGCGGCGTCGTCGAACAGGGTGGTGGTGAGCTCGCGCAACTCCTGCCAGGTGGCGGTGGGCTGCACGTTGACCTCGATCACACCCGGGTCGGGCGTGACCGACAGGCTGTCCAGGCGCGGGCCATCGGGCAGGCGGTAGCCCTCCAGCACCACGGGCGTGCCGGACGCCGCGGCTGCCGCCTCGATCGCCCCCAGCAGGCGGACGGCGTCGTCGAGCCGGTCGATGGGGGGCAGGAACACGAACACGTGGGCGCCGCGGCGTTCGACGACGACGGCGGTGCGCGGGGCGTCCTCGATGGGCACCTCGCGGGCG
>CALMPQ010000481.1 GCA_937872005.1 uncultured Propioniciclava sp. | reverse complement strand
AACCCGCGCTACCGCCTTGAGAGGGCGGCGTGCTAGGCCGCTACACAACGGGGCCTCTAGCGCTTGGAAAGCTTACACCTTCCGCAGGGGTACTAGGACTCGAACCTAGACTGACGGAACCAGAATCCGGCGGGCTGCCAATTACCCCATACCCCTTTGGTTCCTCGGTCTTGCCAGGATCGCTCCTGCCTCCTCCGTGGAAACGCTGGCCCGAAGGCCAGCGAGTGACAACCTTACCCGAGGGTGGGCGTCCGGCTCAAACCGAGCGTGACCGTCGCTGGGCGGTAGCCGCGGGCCAGCAGCCAGATCAGGAGGGCGAAGAAGGCGAAACGCCCGACGTCCCAGGCGGCGGCAGCCCACGTGACCTCGGTGATGGCCTTGACCTCGGCCATCGAACTGGTCAGGGCGGCCAGACCGAAGGCGCTGACGTTGTTGGCGATGTGCGCACCGATGGCCGCCTCGAGGCCGCCCGTGCGCACCACGAGCCAGCCGGCGAGGACGCCGAAGGCGAAGCGGTCCAGCACGAGGGCGAGGTTGGTCGACGCGTGGAACAGCGTGAACACCGCGGCCGACACGACGATGCCGAACCATGGCGAAGCGACCAGCGACCCCAGCGACTGCATCAGGTAGCCGCGGAAGAAGTACTCCTCCGCCGCCGCCTGGATCGGCGTGGTGACCAGCATCACGAGGATGAACCACAACGCCCCTGCCTGCGGCGTGATCGCCCAGTTGGGCCCGCCCGGCATCGTCAGGTTCTGCACCAGCAGCACCAGCCACAGCGCCGCGAACCCCAGCACGAGCGTCAGGAAGAACCACCGCCAACGGATGTGCCCCAACACGGACGACAGGTAGCCGGGCCGGACGCGGTGGATCAGCAGCACCAGCACGATCGAGATCGGGATGAGCATCGCCAGCCCCGCGTGCCCGACGACGAGCCCGAACGGCACCTCGTAGGCGACCAGCGAGCGGTAGGTGTCGGTGAACTCCCCCGGCCGGCCGGTGGCCAGCCAGTAGAGCGCGGCCATCGCCTGCGACACCAACGGGGTCAGCACCATGAACGTCAGCACCCCGAGCATGACGCCCATGAGGGACGCCGCGGGCGACGCGTTCGGCGTCCGCAACACCTGGGTGTAGTCGACGCCGACCGGGACCTTCTCGGTGGCGTGACGGGCGGTGAAGGAGGCTTCCGCCGGCCCAGCGATCCGTCGGCGTTTGCTGTCAGCCATCCGTGGCGACGACCGGGTTGCTCAGCGTGCCGATGCCCTCGATCTCGACGTGCACGGTGTCGCCCGGCTCGATGCGGCCCACGCCCTCAGGGGTGCCGGTCAGGATCACGTCGCCCGGCAGCAGGGTCGTGAACGACGACACGAACGAGACGAGCTCGGCGATGCCGTGCACCATGTGCGCGGTCGTGGAGCTCTGCCGCTCGATGGTCCGGCCGTCGCGGGTGACGGCGGCGCGAATCTGCAGGTCGGACGCCTCCGCGATGCTGAGGTGGGTGACGACCCACGGGCCCAGCGGGCAGAACGTGTCGAACCCCTTCGCGCGGCCCCACTGGCCGTCGCTCTTCTGCAGGTCGCGGGCGCTGACGTCGTTGCCGCACGTGTAGCCGAAGACCACCTCGGGCACCCGCTCCACCGGGACGTCCTTGCAGATGCGCCCGATGACGACCGCCAGCTCGGCCTCGTGGTCGACCGCGTTGGTCTGCTGCGGGTAGATGATCGGCTCGCCCGACCCGATCACGGCCGTGTTCGGCTTGAGGAACACCATCGGCTCGGCCGGCACGTCGTTGCCCATCTCGGCGGCGTGGGCGGCGTAGTTGCGCCCCACCGCGACGACCTTGCTGCGCGGGATCACCGGCGCGACGAGGCGCACTTCATCCAGCAGGAGACGCTCGCCGGTGTACTGCACCGCCGCGACCAGCGGGTCGCCGTTGAGCACCTGGATGGTGCCGGGATGCTCGCCGTGGTCCTCGTCGAGCTCGACGGTTCCGTAGGCGATGGTGTCGTTGTGGACGAATCGGGCGATGCGCATGCGCTCAGGTTAGTGGGATTCGGGCTTCGGGCTTCGACAAGCTCAGCCATCCGGGGGCGCGCTCAGCCGGCCGGGCGTCAGTTCTTCGCGTAGATCCCGCCGCCCTGGGCCAGGCGACGGTCGCGCTGCCAGGTGTCGAAGCGGTTGGGGTGGCGCACCTTGAGCCCACCGATCGAGGTCTTGCCGCGCACGATCACGAGCGGGAAACGCCCGACCGGCTTCGGCGAGACGGAACTGCGCAGCGACCCCATCCCTTTCTGGACGCGCTGGATGTCGACGCCCCAGCCCTCGGGCACGATCAGCACGGCGTCGCCGGCTCCCCCGATGAGGTGGATGTCGATGATCTCGTGCGGAGCGCGCGCGTCCACGAAGTTCAACTTCACGTTGGACGCCACCGGGTTGAGTTCCAGGAACGGGGGCACGGCCCAGGGACCGGCGCGCACCACGTCCTCCCAGCGAGCGGTGAACACGAGCGGGTCCTGCCACGTGGCGCCGGGCTCCCTGATGCGGACGCCCTCGGTGACCGGCACGATCGCCTCGAGCATGGACTCGGCGGGCACGAGGTCGGCCAGCAGCGGCTCCAGGTCCCCCCGCGTCCGGGCGGACAGCGCGGCGGTGATCCGCTCGTCCAGCTCGTCCAGCGTGAGGCGTCCGTCGCCGGCCGCTTCGCGCAGCGTCTCGACGGCCCTGTCGCGTTCGGCGTGGCCGATCCGCAGCTGCCGCGATTGCTTCATGGCTGCAACCCTACCCAGCCGATCCACCGCTCAGCGGGCGATCAGGCCCCACTGGTAGGCGTCGTGCAACGCCTCCCAGGACGCCTCCACCACGTTGGTGCCCACGCCCACGGTCGTCCAGCGCCGCCGGCCGTCGGTGGTGTCGATGAGGACGCGCGTAATGGCGTCCGTGCCGTGCGCCGACTCGAGGATGCGGACGCGGTAGTCGGTCAGCTCGAACCCCTCCACCTGAGGGTGGCTCTTCTTCAGGGCGCTGCGCAGCGCCTTGTCGAGCGCGTTGAGCGGCCCGAACCCCTCGCCGACCCGGGCGGTGGTCTGCTCTCCCACCGTCACCTTCACGGTCGCCTCGGAGTCGCCCTCGTCGCTGACCTCGTCCGAGGTGAGGACGCGCCACTTGAGCACCTCGAACTGCTTGTCCAGCTGCCCGATCTCGTCGCGAACCAGAAGCTCGAAGGACGCGTCGGCCGACTCGTAGGAGTAGCCGTCCATCTCGCGCTGCTTGACCACGTCGGTGATGCGTGCGGCCAGTTCGCGGTCGGAGAGGTCGAAGCCCAGCTCGTCGCCCTTGATCTGGATGTTCGCGCGCCCAGCCATGTCGGAGACGAGCATGCGCATGTCGTTGCCGAC
>CALMPQ010000480.1 GCA_937872005.1 uncultured Propioniciclava sp. | reverse complement strand
CACAAAGACAACCCTGACCCCCACCACCCAAATCAGTTACGCGACACGCCCTAGAGCCCAGCGCCCGGCGTCCCTACAGCCCGCGCGCCTTCCTCAGCTTCGAGACGTCCCTCGACACCTTCGAAACGGCCTGCGACAACCGGAGCACCTCCGCCATGACGTCGTCGAGCACGACCTCGCTCACCTGCATGCTCGTGGGCCCTGGGGGCGGTTCGGGGACGCCGCCCGGCGGCAGCCCGCCGTCCGGGTCGTCCAACCGCACGCTGCGCAGGATGTCGATGAGGTCCTGCGGGCGATTCTGCAGGTCCAACGTGGGGCCGAACTTGGCGATGACGCGCTTGACCACATCTTCCTCGGCCATGGTGGCCCTCCTGATCTCCCCCCCCCGCTCCGGGATTTCGACGCTACGCCCGCCGGGGCGCGCTGGCAAGGATCAGGCGTGCAGCGGACGCTGCCTGGACCACGTCGTAAGCATCACCTTGCGGCCCTCGTGCACCGGGGTGGCGGCGTGGCGCATCCGCTGGTCGATCGTCCCGTCCGCGGTGAGGTTGTTCCACACGACCAGGCGGCCCGCCACCGGTTGCAGCAGCAGGTCGAGATCGGGGAAATAGGTCGCCCCGCCCGCGTCCGGGGCCGCGACGCACAGCAGGAACGTGAGGACGCGTTCGCCGCCGGGCTCCCCCGCGAGATGGCCGCCGTCGTGGTGGGTGCCGAATCGGCCGCCCGCCGCGTACGCCACCGCCTGCCACGCCTCGAGGTGCGCCTCGTCGACGCCGAACTCGGTGACCAGCCGGGCCTGGATGTCGTCCACGATGCGTCGCAGGGCGGGGCTGAACCACTTGGCCGAGGTGGACAGGCTCGTCCGCTCGATGCTCTCCCGGGAGACGAGGACGCCTTCGGCCCGGTCCGCGACCTGGCTGCGCCGCCAGAACGCGAAGTCGAGTTCGCCGACGACCCGGGCGCACGTGCGCGGGTCGAGCCAGGCGTCCTCCCAGGCGAGCCCGTCGCGAGCCACGCGCTCGCAGAACGCCCCGCTCACGCCGCCACCAGCCTGTGCATGATGTGACGCTCGTAGTCGGCCACGGTGTGCTCCTTCCCTAGCAGGTGTCGCAGGGCCGGGTCCCCGCCGAACAGTGCGCGAAGGCGTCCGAGCGTGGCGCGGTGCGCGTCGCCCCACTCGGGGTGGGAGTCCCAGTGCGGAACCCGCGCGCCTCGATCGTACGCGTGCCAGCCGATCACCCGGTGGGGATGCCACAGCGTCCATCCGTGCGTGTGGGCGCGGCACCCGAGCGCCACCTCGTCGCCGAAGAAGTACAACTCGGGATCGTGCGGCACGACCAGGTTGAACTCACCGTCGGCCAGGGCGAAGTGCAACGACAGGAAGTCGGCCCGGGCAGGCTCCTCCAGCCGCTCCCAGTAGGGCAACTCGTAGCTGGTGAGGCGCGTGAGCACGCCTTCCTCACGGGCCAGCGGGTAGATCCGCATCGGCACTCCCCGCCGACCGCGCCTGCCCGCCCCCGGCACGTAGGCGGGCAGGTAGCCGGTGAGCACCGGACGCCGCACGCCGCGGCTCGTCAACCGGTCCAGCATGCCGATCGCGGCGGCGTCCCACCCCCGGACGAACCGCATATGGGAGTCGAGCAGCAGCGTCAGGTCCTCCCCGTCGTACCGCTCCTGGATCTGCCGGCGCGCCCAGTTCGGGCCTTGGCTGTCGGCCGCCCGGCACTCAAGGACCGTCAACTCGGGCAGCGCGGCGACCTCGACGGGCAGCGCCGGTTCGTCTGGACCCCTCTGCCACAACACCACGGTCCGCAACCTCTCGGGGTGCGCCGCCCGGCCGTACAGCGCCCGGAGGGTCGCGCCGAGTTCGGCGTCCCTGTAGGCGGGGATCTGGACGAACACCCACTTCTTCCCCCCGGCGCGCACCATGCGCCGACGCTAGCGCAGGCCGGGATGCCTGTCTGCTACCGGGTTGGGCGCCTTGCCCCCTCAGAGGGGGCCGGGCCCTCCTGACGGCGACCGCCTCAGCGACCGGCAGGACGACCGGGGCCGTCTCCGCGTCAAGAAATTCGCTGGTGCGGTTGGCGAGCCGCCCGTAGAGGCTGCCGGCTTCGAGGCCCAGACCTCCCGCCGTGGCGAAGGCATCGTGGGCGCTCGCGCGCAATCGGTCGGCCAGCTCGTTGCTGAGCACGATCCGCAGGGAGGGGCCGGTGCCAGGGGGGCGCGGGTCCGCTTGTGACAGCACGCCGCACACCCGGCTGTGAACAACGCCGCCGGGGTCGATCGTCCAGTACGCGCCGCGGCGTCCTGCGGCGTTTCGGGTGCGGCTGATCCATCCGTCGGCAGCCAGGGCGAGCAGGGACCGTCGTGCTGTCTCGCGGTCCAGGCCGCAGGTCAGGGCAAGGCGGCGGATGTCAGCCTCGACCTCGTCGGCTCGGACGCCCTGCAGGTGGAACAGGCACAGGGCATCCAGGATGCGCCGCTGCGCCAAACCTGACCGCGACCGTCCCCATCGCCCAGGTGTTGCGTCGGCGCGACGTTGCACGGTGCGGACGATCGCGGCGACGACTTCTGCTCGCAGCTCGAAGCTCGTGTCCGTGCCCTCCTGGGACTGACCCGGCGGCAAGTCCGCCATCGTCAGGACCGCACGGCTCCACTGGCGACGCAGCACTGCCATGGTCGAGGCCGAGCCGCGGGCCGGACGAGGGACGCGAGAGGCTCCGGCCCGGAGGGTGCGCGCGTGCTCGAGTCCTGGGGCGTCGGCGATCGCCATGATGTCGGCGAAGCGCCAGCGGGCCGCCGCCGCACCGCACAACACCCGCCACAGCACCGCCGACAGATCCCCCGTCGGGGGTGTGTCCAACAGTGCCCCGCGGTGCACCGACAGCGGACGCTTCGCGCCGGGAAGGAACGGCATGCCGTTCTCCTCGGCCACCGGACGACGCTGCCGCGATGCAGCCGAGGGTGCAGCGAGCTGCACCTGCTCGGCAATCCGACTCATGAGGGCGTGAACCTCAGCGAGGGTGACCGTGGCTTCCGTCAGCGTATGCACCGAGCCGGCTATCACCTGCGAGACGCCGCCGAGTCGGTGCGGCGAGCCGGGCGGGCGCACGCAGCCCGACGTCGGGTTGACCAGCGGTGCGACGTCGAGGGTCGGCAGCCACGTCTTCAGCAAGTACGCGAGGGCGCTGACCACCTCGGCGTCCACCGACTCGCGCAGGCCGAGCCACACATGGCGGCCGCCCGTGGGTCCGGACGCGCACACCAGGTGCGGGATCCCCAAGTCGGAGAGGAAGCTGGACAGGCGGACGGCGTCTGCAGCAGCCGCGTCAGCGGAGGGCTTGGCGTCCAGGTCCGCGCACAGCAGCCGGAAGCGTCCCTGGGTGTCGGCCAGGTGAACCGCCCACGGCGTCCCTGGCTGAGCCCCAGCGACCGGGTGCCCCACCGGGTAGGCGTTGAGTGGCCGCCCGTCGGCGTCCACAGCAGCGGCTCGGACCACCCGCCGCGGGCTGATCTGGGCGGTCAACGACCAGGCGTCTGCGGCGGTGCCCGCTCCCAAGGCCGGACGTCCAGGAACAGGGCTCATCGACGCGGGCTTGGCTGATCGGGTCCGCCCAGCCTGACGGGAGTCTGGCGCTCGGACCGCGCCCCCGCCGGCTCGGGCGAGTGGACGGTCTCGAAGAGACGTGGGTGGCCGTCGGCGCGGTAAGCGACGATCCGCCCGCCGTCCCACCGGAGGGTTCCCGCGCCGACCTGGCTCCGGGATGCGGCGGCGGAGGCGTCCAGCGCGGCCACCGCCAGCGTCGTCCTGGACAGCGCCAGCTTGGCGCCCGCGAGCAGGTCGAGCCCGGCGGGCTCGCCGGGCGGCATCGGCACCCAGCCCTTGCGGGATGCGGCCCCGATCGTGGCGTATCCCCGATAGGCGGTCTGGGTCACCGCCGAGGCGGCGATCCACAACTGGCTGGGACTGCGGACCAGGCGGTCCATCGTCTGGAAGTGCGCGACGGCCACGTTCCCGACCCCGTGCAAGCCCCGCCGAAGCGACCCCACCAGCGACCCCAGGTCGAAGCGATCCGACAGGGTCTCCGGCGGCAGCCACCCGCGGTTCTCCCGCAGATTGTCGGTGATCACCTGCCGCAACTGCCTCGACGCCTCGAACTGCTCGATGTCACGGACGCCGTTCAGCCGGACGGTCCCCGGCCACGAGACCAGGGGACGCCACGCCTCATGCGCGCCAACCAGCGCCGCACGTGCCCGGTCCGCACGATCGTCTCGGACCAGCCCCACCTGCGCGGCGGCGTTGAGCACCGTTCCCGCTGTGGCGATCAGGATCAGCGCGTCACCGGCCGCGAACTGCAGCGCGCTCTGGGTGACCCGCCGCGGAGACCCCAGGGCCGCAACCGTCGCGGGGAGCCAACGAGCGATCGCGCCATCCAACGACTGGTCCTCTGAGGAGATGGCCGCGACGTCCTCGTACCGCCCTGCGCGTTCCACCGTGGGGGTCATCGCGTGCCGCTCGCTGCGGACCAGCACCCCTCGCATCAACCACCTGGCCGTTTCAAGCTCTCGATGGTCCCCCAGCGCCGCCAGCGTGGTGACTGCCACGGCATGGACGACCGCCACGGTGTTGGCCTGCAGCCCCAACGAAGCTACGCGGTCGACCTCCGTCCGTGCGGCCCTCTCGCCGCTGAGCATGTCGGCGATCACCCCGAGGCGAGTCGCGATCGCCAACACCGCATGCTCCGACCCTGCGGGTGCAACCTCGCTGCCCGCCACGCTCGGCGAAGCCAACGACTTCTCGCCCGCGATCGCGCGAAGCACCTCACGGACGCCGGAGGCGTCGTCGAGCCAGACCGGCTCCACGTGGACGGCGTCCAGCACACGCAGGGCAGCGTTGGCCAGCCGCGGCCAGGCGGCCAACAAGCCGGCAGCCAGCTGTTCGTGCGAGGCGCCTTCCTCAACCTCGCTCGACCGGGAACACAGATCCCAGGCTCGGGCATGGACGTCGTCCAGCAGCGTCCCCACCGTGGCCGTCATCGCGGGGCCCTCGCCCGCACCGCCTGCAACCCCGCCCACAACGCGAGAGGCACAAGCGGCCTCGCCCCAGCCAGCGCGTGGGACGCAGCGTCCAGCGACGCCCTTGCGTCCGGCTCCGGGTCGAGCAGCTCGGGCTCGACGCCCAGCTCGGCGAACAAACCCTCGAGGTCCAGACACTCCGCCGCCAGGAACAGCGACTCCCCCGACGGATCCTCCGCCGCAACGAACGCGACCATCGCATTCCGCACATGCCCCAGCGCCCGCGCCAGCCCCACCGATCCGTTCACGGCGACCCGCCCTCCCAGTAGCTCTCGCTATCCAGAAGCGGCGGAAACGGGCCCTTGCGGACACCCGGGGCACGGGGAATCTTGGGGTGGTGGACAGAGGTGGGCAAGCAGAGACCGTGAACGAACTGCCACCGATCTTGGCGCACAACTTGGGCTGGGGTGTCCGTGAAGGGCCCTGTTAGCCACTTCTGGAGGGCAAGGAAGGAGACACCCATGACCCCCAAGACCTACGAGTCCCTCGCCCAGGCAGCCGAGCGGACCTCCCTCAGCACGAAGACCCTCCGGCGGCGCATCGCCGCCGGCAAGCTCCGCGCCTACCGCGACGGCCCCAAGATCCTCCGCCTGGATCCCTCGGACGTCGACAAGCTCCTCCGACCGCTTCGCACCGCGGGGTTCTGAGCGGAGGTCGCCTCCCGGTCATCCCGGGTGTCGCAGGGCAAGAAGAAGCGCCCCCAGCCAGTGGCTGGG
>CALMPQ010000479.1 GCA_937872005.1 uncultured Propioniciclava sp. | reverse complement strand
GGTCGGCAACCGCCGTCCCGTGCTTGAGTCCCTCGGGGTCGAGCGGGGCGAAGTCGTGGTCGCGGTCGTGCTCGCGCAGCGCCCGGGCGAGGGCGCGTTCGGCGCGGTCGTGGTCGGTCATCGCGGGTCCTCCAGCAACTGCGTGCGGAGCCGGGTCAGCGCGCGGTGCACGTGGCTGCGCGCGGTGGCCTCCGCGCAGCCGAGCACGTCGGCGATCTCGGCGAAGCTCAGGCCCGACCAGTACCGCAGCACGACGGCCGCGCGCTGGTCGGGACCGAGGGTCTCGCACAGACGCCAGGCGGCGTCCGCGTCGGCGACCTCGTCCTCGAAGCCGGACGCCGCGGCCTGCGGCAGGTCCTCGGGCGCCTCGACGGGGGTGGAGCGGCGCGTGCGGCGCCAGCGCGAGACGGAGGCATTCACGATCGAGCGGTGGACGTAGGCGTCCACGTCACCTCGTGCCCGCACCTCGTCGAAGCGGGGCCACAGGCCGATGAGTGCGTCCTGGACGGCGTCACGGGCGTCCTCGGGGTGGCGTGTGACGAGGTACGCGAACCGCTGGAGCGCGACGGAGCGCTCGCGCACGTACTCCTCGAACGTGTCCGCCCCCTCGCCCTGCAGCGTCACGGGCCTCTCCTCCACCAGGGTCACACCCCCATCCACGCAGCGGATGGCCCCAGCGTTGCAGAGAACTACTGCCCGTGGCGGGCCCTTCGCTCCTGAACCTTGGCGTACATGTCCTCGATGAGCGCCGAGAAGCGCTCCTCGACCTGGCGGCGGCGCACCTTGAGCGTCGGCGTGAGCAGCCCGTTCTCCATGGTGAACTCCTCCAGCGCGACACGGAGGTCCTTGATCCGCTCCTGGCTGGGCAGCCGCTCGGTGAGCGCGGCGACCCGCCGGCGGATCTCCTCGGTGACCTCGGGCGAGTTCACCAGCTCCGCGGCGTCCGAGAAGCGCACCTGGAGGCGCTCGGCGAGCTCCTCGAGGTGGGGCAGCGACGGGCGCACGAGCAGCGTCACGAAGGGGCGGTTGTTGCCCAGCACGACCGCGTGCTCGAACAGGGGGTCGGCCAGGATCATGCCCTCGATCGGCGCCGGGGCGATGTTCTTGCCGCCCGAGGTGACGATGATGTCCTTGATCCGGTCGGTGATGACCAGGTAGCCATCCGTGTCGACGTAACCCACGTCACCGGTGTGCAGCCAGCCCTCGTCGTCGACCGCCGCCGCCGAAGCCTCGGGGGAGTTCCAGTAGCCCTGCATCACGTTCGGCCCGCGGTACCAGATCTCGCCCTCGTCGGCGATCTTCACCTCGCCACCCACCACGACCCGCCCGACGGTGCCGAACTTGAATGCGCCGGGCGAGTTGAACGACACCAGCGGGGACGCCTCGGTCAGCCCATACCCCTGCGACACCAGGATGCCGGCGGCCGAGAAGAACTCCTCGATCTCCTTGCGCAGCGGGGCGCCGCCGCAGGCCATCACGGTCTTCGGCCCGCCGAGCGCCTCGCGAATCACCTTGAACACGAGCTTGTCGGCGATGGGCAACTGGGCGCGCAGCAGGGCCGAGGGCCGGCGTCCCTTGCGGTAGGCGTGCTGGCTGGCCGCACCGACGCCCATCGCCCAGTCGAAGATCTTCTTCTTGGCCGGCGACGCGGCGACCCGCTGGTGCACCGTGAGGTAGACCTTCTCGTAGAGGCGCGGCACCGACACGAACATCGTCGGGCGCGCATCGACGAGGGTGTCCGCGACCGTGCGCGCGTCGGCGACATAGGTGTTGAGGCAGCCCTCGGTGAGCACCTTGTAGGTCCAGGCGCGCTCGAGGGCGTGGCTCAGGGGCAAGAAGGCGAGCGACGAATCCTCGGGCGTGATGTCGAAGAACGCGCTCAGGGCGTCGAGCTCGAACGTGAAGCCCACGTGGGTCAGCGCGGCCCCGCGCGGCTCACCCGTGGTGCCCGAGGTGTAGATGATCGAGGCCAGGTCGTCCCCGGACGCCGCGGCCAGCCTGTCCCGCACGCCCGCCTCGCTGCCCTCGGGGAGCGGCTCGGCCAGCACGTCGCGCAGCGCGCGGACGCGGTCGTCGTCGGAGGAGGTGGGCTCGAAGGTCCAGATGCCCTGGACGTCGGGGAGTTCGCCCCAGACCGGTGCGACCCGGTCGAGCAGCGTGGCGTTCTCGACGAAGCCGAAGACCGCGCCCGAGTCGCCGGCGATGTGGCGCACCTGCTCGGGCGTGCTCGTGGGGTAGATCGGCACCGGCACGGCCCGGATCGTGATGAGCGCCAGGTCGGCGAGGCTCCACTCGGGCCGGTTGTTACTCAGCAGCAGCACGCGGTCGCCGGGCTCGATGCCCTGGGCGATGAGGTGCGCGGCGAGGGCGTCCACCTGCTTCTTGAGCTCGCGGTAGGTCTGCACCCGCCAGCCCTCGCCGGACTTGATCCGGGTCGCCGGGCGCGACGCGTGCTTGCTCGCGGTCTCGGCGAAGCGAACGGCGAGATGGGTCTGGTCCATGGCACTACCCCTTTGTGTGTCACCTGCGGTCCAACGGACGCCCGCGCGCGGCCGCCCGGTCGAAGACCAGTTGGGCGGCGTACAGCGCCTCGTCGGGATCGAGCGATCCGATGTGGGAGTCGTCGAACAGCTTGTCATGGATGGCCGCCGCCTGCCGCGGGTCGGTGATCCCGACGTGGCGGAACAGCGTCTCCAGGTCGTCGATGTCGCGGTCGCGCAACGCCCGCAGCTTCAAGGCGATGAGGTGTTCGGGTGAGGCCACGGCGAGTCGGAGCCCGGGCAGCGTGATCTCTGCGGCCTCCGTGTCGGGCTCTCCGGGCAGGAAGGCCGCGGCGCGCGCGTACAGCCAGTCGGGGGCCAGACCGTGCCGCTCGGCAACCAGCGCGATGGCCTCCGACACGTCATCACGCTCGCTGCGGATGGCCGCATCGACGTCCCTCGTCACCCGGCGGGCATCAAACTGGAGCGCCATGGCCGCCCCGCCCACCACGTAGAGCGTGGCTTCGACCCGGCGGCCGACGAGGATGGCACCCACCTCACGGAGCAGGGCGAGGAGTTGCTCGCGGTTGAACAGGGAACTCATGCCGAGGAGTACCCCCGCTCATCCATGAAGATGCCGACCCGGACGAGTTCGGCCGGGCTGTGCGCCATGTCGTTGTACTCCTTGGCGGCGCTGTGCGCGGCGGGCCACCAGAAGGTCTCGAGCGGCTCCTTGCGCGTCCAGGCGGGTGCGGAGATCCCGAGAGCGTGCAGGCGATACCGGACGGAGGCAGCCAGCAGGGTGTCCCACCGGTCACTGCCCGTGGTCGCGGGTGCGGCCACGGCTTCGTCGAGGGCGTCCGCAGCGGCGGCGTCCGGGAGCTGGTTGACCCCATCGAGGAGGACGCGCAGTGCCATGTCGACGTCACCGCGCGCCAACTCATCAGCAACAGCTGCGGCGGTCTCGGCGACCGTGGGCCACCAGCGCTGGGTCATGGCTCCTCCTTGCGGAAAGAGTAGCGAGACCACCGAGGGGCGGTCGCTCCCTAGACTGCTGCCATGGCCGGACTGACCAACCTGCACGAGATCCTCGGGGCGCTGCGCCCGAGCGTGCGCCAGGGTTCCTTCGTGTACGTGACGGTGCCGACGCCCCCCGACATCGAGGCGCACGCCCGCATCGTCGAGGACGAGGGCGTCACCCTCGTGCTCGACCAGGGCATCGCCGACGAGAACGGCTACGCCTACGAGGAGGTGTTCGGCTGGATCACGCTGCAGGCACACACCTCGCTCAGCTCGGTGGGCGTGACCGCGGCCGTCGCGACGGCGCTGGCCCGCGTGGGCATCTCGTGCAACGTGCTGGCGGGGTTCTACCACGACCATCTGCTCGTCCCGAAGGACTCGGTCGACGAGGCCGTCGAGGTGCTGGGCGGGTTGGAGTCGTGACCCCTTCGCCAGGCTCAGGGATCGTGGTCGGCGCCCACGCCGACCACCACCCGCTGGAGCACGCGGCGTCCGGGGGGTTCGCGATCATGCAGACCTTCATCGGCGACCCGCAGGCCTGGAAGGGCCATGCGGTCGACCACCCGGGCGGCGCCGCCGGGTTGAAGGCGGACGCCCAGGCGGCCGGGGTGGGGCTGTACATCCATGCGCCCTACGTCATCAACGTGGCGACGACCAACAACCGGATCCGGATCCCGTCACGGCAGATCCTCGCCCGACAGGTGAAGCTGGCCACCGAGGTGGGCGCGCGCGGGGTCATCGTGCACGGCGGCCACGTGGGTGCCGGCGACGACCCGGCGGTCGGGTTCGACAACTGGCGCAAGGCGATCGACGGGCTCGACCTCACCGTGCCGATCCTCATCGAGAACACCGCCGGCGGCGCCAACGCGATGGCCCGCCACCTCGACCGCATCGCCCAGCTGTGGGACGCCATCTCCGGCGCCGAGGGCTTCGAGAACGTCGGTTTCTGCCTCGACACCTGCCACGCGCACGCCGGCGGGCTCGACCCGTCGGGGCTGGTCGACACGATCAAGGGCATCACCGGGCGCATCGACCTGGTGCACCTCAACGACTCCCGGGACGCCGCGGGCTCAGGTGCCGACCGCCACGAGGTGCTGGGGCTGGGCCAGGTCGACCCGGAGTTCCTCGTCGAGGTCGTGCGCGAGGCGAACACCGCGACGATCCTGGAGACCCCCGGTGACGCGGCCTCCCATGCCGCCCAGGTGGAGTGGTTGCGCGAGCTCCTCTGAGGCAGGCGATTTCTGTCGGTCGGCGCTCACCAAGCCGTCCGTCACCTTTCAGGCGCCGGCCAGCGGCGGCACCGACAGGGTCGTCCCGTCGATGAGGTAACCGCGGTGCAACTCGTGGCGGGCCCGGACCGGCTCGGGGGCGTCCATGAGTTGACGCATGACCTCGACGCCGCGGCGGGCCACCGTCTCGACGGGCACGCGAATCGTCGCCAACCCCAACAACGGCAGGCCGGGCGCGATGCCGTCACAGCCGGTGACCGACAGGTCGTCGGGCACGCGGACGCCAGCCTTCACCGCGATCTCGAGGAAGTGGATGGCCCGCCAGTCGCTCGGGAACATGGCGGCGGTGACGCCACCTTCCCGGGCCACCCGGATGATCTCGTCGTCGCGCTCGCCCGAGACGCCGAACTGGTGGGCCTCGAACTCCAGCACCTCGGCGCCCCGTTCCTGCAACCGCGTGACGATCGCGAGCGAGCGTCGGTTCTCGGCCGTCGACACCTCGGGGCCGGTCACGAGCACGGCCACGCGCCGATGGCCGTGGGCCACCACCCGGTCGGCGAGCAGGGCGCCGTGGGCGTCCTCGTCGTAGGAGACGGCGTGGATGCGCGGGTCCAGTTCCACGCGTCCGACCGACACGACGGGCACCGCGGACAGGAACGGCGTGAGCAGGTCGGACTGCAGCACACCGGTGGCCACGAACAGGCCTCCCACGCGCAGCCCGAGCAGGCGTTGCAGGCTGCTGGCTTCGAACTCGGCGCGCTGGGCCACCGACGGCACGACGGTCACCAGTTGCAGTTCGGCGTCGGTCGTCTCCTGCTGCAGGCGGCTGTGCAGGAGCCCGTAGGTGGGGTTGCGCGGGTCGCGCAGCAGCAGCCCGACGACCGAGGACGCCCCGCTGGCCAGTTGGCTGGCGGCCAGGTTGGGGACGTACCCGAGCTCGTTGATGGCCCGCAGCACCTGTTCCCGGGCGCGCGCGGACACCTGCACCCGGCCGCCCAGCACCCGCGACACGGTCGCCCGCGACACACCGGCCCTGGTGGCCACGTCGTCCATCGTGACGCCCAGGGGTGAGGGGGTCACGGCGTCCATGCGCTCAGGCTAGTGCCCCCATGGGTTCAAAGGACTCCAGATACGCCTTCAGCGGGCCCGGCCAGTCGGTCTGGATGATGCCGGCCCCCCGCCGGACGAGTTCACCCCACCCGGCGTCCGGGTCGACCAGCATGGACGTCTCGTCGTCGAATCCCGCGTACAGCGGCACCCGGTTGCCCAGGTTGAGCGCGTTCAGCAGCAGCGCGAACCCACGCTCGCGCAGCGCCGACAAGTAGGCGACGTCGCAGAAGGGGTCATCAGCCGTCTGGGCGAGCAGCTCGAAGCCGACCGTGTTGAGCCCCTCGTCGGCGATGACCGCCTCGACCTCCTCGGGCGTCCGCACGATGGGGATGTAGGGGAACGGGGCCGGGTGGGCGCTGAGCGCGGCCACGGCGTCCGGGACGATCGGGGACTTCACGAGCAGGTGCCCGACGCTCCCGTGCTCGGCCATGACGTCGAGCAGCCGCGGCCACCACCGCCACGAGCGGTCGACGTTGAAGAACGTCCCGGGGAACGCCTCGAGCACGTCGAGGAGCCGCTCGACGGGGTAGGCCCCCGGCTGCTCGATGCACCACCCGTAGTTCAGCTCGTCGATCTGGGCCGACGACAGGGTCGTGATGTTCTCCGCGATGCGGAACGCCATCGGCTCGTAGCCGTCGTGGAACAGGAAGAACTCCCCGTCGGTGGACGACACGATGTCGATCTCGACGATGTCGGCACCCTCCACCTCGGCGGCCCGAATGCCCTTGGCGGTGTTTTCGGCGATGCTGCCGCGACCCGACCCCCGGTGCACCGCGATGGCCGGACGCCGACGCTCCAGCAGGGCCACCAACGCGGCGTTGGTGTCGACGTACTGCGGGTGTCCGATCATGAGGTGGCCTCCTGCTTGGCGGTGTCGACGATGATGCGGCACCGGCGGATGCGGCGCTTCTTTCCGGACGCGGTGCGACCGTAGACGAGGTACATGGTGAGCCCCGAGATGACCATCAGCACGACCGCGTAGACGAATGTGATCGCCGTCGTGTCGCCCTGGGTTTCACCCTCGGTGGCGTTCTTGATGAAGATGCCGAGCGGTTGGTAGAAGGGGTGGGCCAGGAACACGGCCATGTCGTAGTCGTCGAGCATGGAGTTGAAGTTCAGGGCGGTGATCGCGGCCGCGGCCGGCAACACCAGCGGCAGCAGGACGCGCCGGAAGGTGTAGAACTGGCTGGCCCCGAGCATGGACGCCGCCTCCTCCAGGCTCTGGTTGATGCCCGTGAACGCGGCCTTGAGCATGCGCAGGGTGAACGGCACCTTGCCGATGACATAGGCCAGGCCGAGGATCACCACGGTGCCGGTGAGCACCCAGCCACCCACCAGCGGGTTGGCGTGGTCGTAGGCGATGATGAGCCCCAGGGCCATCATGACGCCGGGCATGACCCACGGGATGTGCAGCAGGTATTCGACCGTGGCCGTGATGCGGTTGCGGTAGCGCGAGATGATGCGCGCCACGAACAGGATGAACACGATGACGATGCCGGCGGCCGCCGCCGAGTAGCCGACCGAGACCACGAACGGCCAGGACGCCGCGGGGTTGGTCAGCACGGTGATGTAGTTGTCGAGGGTGAAGGCGTCCAGGGACAGGCGGGCGAAAGCGATCGACTCGGCGTTGGTGAACGAGAAGATGACGATGAGCGCCGGCGGCAGCACGTAGATGAGGAACAGCAGGTAGGCCAGCACGTGCACGACCACGTTCGCCACCGGGTTGTTGATCTTCTGCTTGACCAGGGCGACCGGCACCTTCGACACCGAGAAGTAGGTGCCGCCGCGCTCGAGCCGGTTCAGCACGAGCAGCAACAGCATCGTGACCGCCGCCAGGATCAAGGCCAGGGACGCCGCGAGGTCACGTGAGCCCGGGGCGTTGGCGAACGTGAGGATCATCGGGGCGATGGTCTGGAAATCTCGCCCGCCGAGGATCTGCGGCGCGGCCAGGGCACCGAGGCCGCCCAGGAAGGTGAGGATCGTGATGGCGAACAGCGTGGGCTTCAGCACGGGCAGGACGATCCGCCACAGGATGGTGCCGTCGGAGGCGCCCATCTGCTGGGCGGCCTCGACCGTCTGGTAGTCGACCTTGGCCATCGACGAGGTGAGGAACAGCAGGTGGTTGCCGGTGGTGGCGAACGTCATCACGAAGATGACCGCGGCGGCGCCCGAGAACCATTCGCGGTCCAGCACCGGGACGATCGTCGTGAGCGCCGAGGTCAGCATGCCGTTGGGCCCGTAGAGGAACTTGTAGCCCGACACGAGCACGATGCCGCCGTAGACGAGCGTGGTCGCGTACCCCAGCCAGAGGAACCTCGCGCCCTTGATGTCGTAGTAGCGGGTGACCAGCACGATGAAGACGCCCACCGCGTTGACGGTGATCGACAGCACCACGGCCAGGATCAGGCTGTTGACCAGCGACCGCTGCGCCGGACGCGAGCGGGCCAGCTTCTCCCAGGCGCTGAGGCCCTCCTTGGGCGCGAACACGGACTGGAGCAGTTCGACGTTGGGCACGATGAGGAAGGCGACGATGAACCAGGCGGTGACGAGCCCGACGATGAGCACCATCGGCGACCGCAGCATCTTGCCGACTTCGCCTCTCATGCCGCGCGCTCCTCGGCCTCGGGTTGCGGGTACTGCAGCACATGGGACGGGTCGGTGATCACGGTCACGTCGGCGCCGACCTCGAAGTGCTGGGCGTAGCCGTCCTCGGGGACGACGGCCTTCATGCGGGTCTCCCCCAGCTGGAGTTCATAGGAGTGGTTGATGCCGTGGTACTGCTTGCCGACCACGACCCCCGGCACGCTGACGAACCCGGCCGGGGCCCCGGTGCCACGCGGCGCCACGCGGACCTTCTCGATGCGCAGGTAGCTCGGCAGCGAGGCGTCCAGGTGGGTGGCTCCGGCGTCGACGAGCCGCTGGGAGACGCGCGGCTCGAGCCGGTTCACGTCGCCGATGAAGTTGCACACGAACTCGGTCGCCGAGTGCTGGTAGACCTCCTGGGGCCCGCC
Organism: uncultured Propioniciclava sp.; assembly: GCA_937872005.1. Lineage (GTDB taxonomy): Bacteria > Actinomycetota > Actinomycetes > Propionibacteriales > Propionibacteriaceae > Propioniciclava. The sequence goes on along the minus strand of CALMPQ010000479.1, from coordinate 6,704 downwards.
GACCTGCTCGATGCGTCCGGCGTTGACGACGGCGATGCGGTCGGACATGGCCAGCGCCTCGTCCTGGTCGTGCGTCACGTACACCGAGGTGATGCCGAAGTGGTCCTGCAGTTCCTTGAGCTGGATGCGCATCTGGTGGCGCAGCTTGGCATCGAGGTTCGACAGGGGCTCGTCCAGCAGCATGATCTTGGGCCGCATCACCATGGCGCGGGCGATGGCCACGCGCTGCTGCTGGCCGCCCGACAACTCCGAGATGCCGCGCGAGAGCTGCGCTTCGGTCAGCTCCACCTCGCGGGCGATGTCGGCGACGCGTTGTTCGACCTCGTCGGCCTTGACCTTGGCGACCTTGAGGCCGAACGCGATGTTCTCCCACACGGTCATCGACGGGAACAGGGCGTAGTTCTGGAACACCATGCCGATGTCGCGCTTGTCGCTGGGCAGGTGGGTGACGTCGCGATCCGAGATGGTGATCCGCCCCTTCGAGGGCGTGACGAACCCGGCCAACGCCCGCAGGATGGTGGTCTTGCCGCAGCCGGAGGGGCCGAGCAGCGTGAAGAACTCGCCCTCGTTGATGGTCAGGTTGAGGTTGGGGATCGCCACGAAGTCCCCGAACCGGACCTCGACGTTGTCGTACGTGATCACGGACGTTGCCTTTCTGCCGGGTGACGGCCGGACGCCGACCTGCGGCGTCCGGCCCGTCGGGGTGTGCCTCAGCCGAGGTACTCGAGGGTGATCTTCTCGACCCAGGCGTCGATGTTCTTGGCGACGAACGCCCAGTCGATGTCCTGGCGGGTGAAGGCGTCGGTGGCCTCCACCGCGTCCTTGTTCGCGGTCGCGTCAGCCTTCGTGTTCGTCGGCGCGGTGAAGAACTCGTTGCTCCACTTGGCCTGCAGTTCAGCGCTGCCGAACCAGTCGATGAACTTCTTGGCCTGGTCGGCCTTCTTGGTGCCCTTGACCAGGGCGACGTGCTGCACCGCGAACGGGACGCCGACCGCCGGCTTCACCGCCGTGGTCTTGAGCTCGTACTGCTTCTCGCGGGTGGCCTTGCCGGCGAGCCACATCTGGCCGGCGTTCACCTTGCCGGCCTTCATCCGCGCGAAGAGGTCCTCGCCCTTGACGGCCGGGGATCCGTTGGCGAAGTACGCCTCGACGGCCTTCCAGCCCTCCTCGGAGATGCCGAGTTCACCGGCGGGGTCGGCGTAGCGGGTGAGGATGCCCGACAGCACCATCTGGGTGGTCGCGCCGCCCAGGCCAGTCGGGGTCTCGTACTTCTCCTTGAACTCGGGCTTGGTCCACAGGTCGGGCCAGTCAGTGGGGGCGCCCGCGCCACCGGGGTAGGCGCCGTCGTTGTAGATGAGCATGATCGGCTCGCGCACGATCGGCCAGAACAGCGACCCGTCGCCCAGCTTCGGGTCGACGTCGCCGGCCCAGCTCGGCGTGTAGGGCTCGAGCACGTCAGCGGCCTTGAGCTTCTCGAAGAAGACGTTGTTCAGGCCGAAGGTCACGTCGGCGATCGGGTTGTTCTTCTCGGCGAGGAGGCGGTTCTGGACGTCACCGCCACCGAGGTCGACGAACTGCAGCTTGAAGCCGGCGGCCTCGGCCTCCTTGGCGAGCCAGTCGCCGCGGCCGTCCGAGACGGAGTTGGAGTAGACGACGAGGGTGTCGGCGGCGGCCGGCGGCGCGGCCGAACCAGCGGGCGTGGAACCGGGGGCAGCCTGCTGGGGCGGGGTGCAGCCGGTCAGGACGAGGGCGGACGCCACGAGCGCGGCAGCGCCCTGGGCGAGAGTGCGACGGGACAACATCGACGGCTCCTTTGGAAGCGATTGCACGAAACGTGGGGCGCGCCCACCCAGATTCAAGGCGTACACCCCGTCTAAATGAAAGCGCGTTCACACTCAGTATGGGCATGACGGGTGACGTCAGGGGGCAAGTTGCGCAAACACGGCGTGAACGACTTCGGGATCTTCGGCGTCGGAGGGATACCTCCACCCAGGCCTGGGACCACAGGCCCAATGACCTCGACCGGGACTCGGGGTCCACCCGGCGGCCGATGGTGCCCTTGACCTTGCCGACGACCCCCGACGGGTCAATGCCCGAGGTGCATGCATGGCAGGCGTCGAGGAAAGACCCGACCCCGAGGCGTCGATCGTGTCGCCCTTAAGTACTAGATTGATGCTTCAACTTGGCACCTTCGACGGATGCCAGTGCGCGATGCCATCCTCTACCGTCTAGGAGTCCCCCAATTATGGATACAGGAGACTCAACCACATGAGCCTGACGACCTTGAAGCGCGCCGCCGCAATTGCGACCGCAACTCTCACCTTGGCAGGATTCGCGGCAACTTCTGCCCATGCCGCGAGCCAGGCAAAATCGATCGGCACCCCCTACGGCACCCTCACGTCCAATGCTTGGCGCACATCGGGCAATGGCAGCATTTCGGGCAACACCCGTCAATGGACCTATCAGGTCAGTGCTGTTGTGGGTGGAACTCAGACGGTAGAGCAGATCAGGACAACGTGGACCGCAGGGGCATCCCTGCGAAACTCCGCATCGCTGAGCCTCACTGTCGGTTCCTCCGTGGGCGCCAGCGCCAGCTCTTCTTGGCAGTCGGTGACCCAGACCAAGTACTGGTTCAACACCAATGGCGCACGGAGCGCCTCCTACCGCTCGAACATGGTGGTGGCTCCGCAGCAGGACTACCGGTCCAACACCGTTTGGATCCAGAACACTGCGTACGTGAAGTTCCGCGGGGACGCGCGGAACTGGCAGATCATCGCTTCAGCCTAGTGATCAACTTCCGTCGCGTGGTGGTCGCCATGATGGTGACCACCACGCTGCTGACCGCATGCACTTCGGCACCGGCTGCTCCGATTCAGGGGCTTCCAGGTCAAGCGCCCGCCCACCATGTTTTTCTGTTCAGGCACTCAACCAACCGCGTCATTCTCTACAACATGGGGGATGGCACTGAAGTGAAAAACGGGGACCAACCACCCCAGACCTTTCAGTATCAGTTCCCAAACGGCGGCCGACTTCTGACCAGCGGTGACAGTGAGAAATTCGGGTTCAAGCTGATCGATCGAACCAATGAGTCATTGACGACCCTGTTGGAACTCGGACCCCGTGAAGCATTGTTTCCCGTCGTCTCGTCCGACGTGAATCACATTTTTCAGCGGGTCGGCCACGATGAACGTGGAGCCCCGACCAGCGCCGTACTGATGTCATGGAGCGGCACACAGTTGACGACGCTGACCGAGCTACCCGCCAGCGCGGTCAGAGGGGCCATTCTGGGTGACCGAATCTTCGTCACCATGCCTGACCCCGTGGACGACAGCAGCTACCTTCTGGCCAGCACCTCGCTCGGCGGGGGGGATCTAGCCGTCGAGCAGCGCGGTCTCCAGACTCCGCGGTTGGCCACCTGGCGCGGGAGTCTCGTGGTCGAGGACACCGTCCCCGGAAGCGCCGCGCCCTTGCCTTGTGACTACCACTGCACGTTCCGCGAAGACCGGGGGGATGTCCTCGCGTTGGCTCCCAACTCCCAAGGCGATCTGACCCTGACCAGCGTCAACCCCTCGACGAGTGCGTCGCGCGAGCTCGCGCGGGGATCAATCATCGACTTCACGTGGGACGACACAACCACCACCGTCTACCTCGACGGCTCCACGAAAGAGGTCGAAGGGTGACTGCACGTCTTGAAGGAGTCAGCGTTACTTTTGGAGGGCGCAACGTTCTGCAGGACCTCAACCAGGAGTTCACTCCGGGGAGACCGTATGTCCTGCGCGGCCCCTCCGGAGCCGGCAAGACCACCCTCCTCAACGTTCTAGCCGGCTACGTGCCCGTCAACTCCGGGAAAGTGACCGCACCCGCCTCACGTGCCTACCTCATCCAGGAAGACCTTCTCTTCAGCGAACTGACAGCCTTCGAGAACTTGGCCATCATCGCGTGGGCGAAGTTGAACCAGGTGTTGACACGGTCACAGGGCCTGGCCCACCTCGATGAACTCCACGTGGGTTCGCTCGTCGACACGAAGGTCGCGACCCTGTCCGGCGGTGAACGACGACGCGTGGAACTGGCCGCGCTCCGCCTCTCCGAACCCGAACTCATCCTGGTGGATGAACCCACTGCGAACTTGGACGTGGACAACCGGCGCCGCGTGTACGAAGGTCTCTGGAACATGCACCCGGGCCGAATCCTGGTGGTGGCCACCCACGATGCCGAGATCCCGTGGCCCTCCCCTGATTGGACGCGACTGGATCTCGAGGATGGACGTCTCCGTGTCTCGTAGCCCTTTGACAATCGCGGTGACTCGCTCGCGTCGCTACCTCACGACCGCGACCCTTCTCCTGGTCGGCGTGACCATCACCTTGGTATCTGTTCTCTCAGTGGCCCAACACAGCCTCCAGCGAGTTCGGTCGGACTTCACTGACAACCTTCTGGCCCGCGTGATGACGGTGACACAGTCCTTCGGGACTGATGGATTGCAGCCCCTCAACCGCGCCGCCGTGCAGTCCATTGAGACAGTTGCTGCCGTTGGAACCCAGGTTCCCGGGTTCACGGCCGTCCAGTTCGAACTGGGTGGAGGCGTGGAGGACGAGCGCGGCCGGGTCCGCCACGTGCTGGGAGTCGACGACGATGGCTCACGCCTCTTCGGCCTCCCGGACACCCCGGCCACGGTCGCCTTCGCCCTTGACGGCTCCACGGGGGCAACCTCTCTGCGCATCCCCGTGGTGGAGGTGGGCGACGATGGCTACACGGCTCACGACTCCCGCACCATCGGGCTCACTTTGGAGGCCGTCCCCAACCCAGATGCGGCAACCTACCTTCTGGGCGGACACACTGAGGGCATCATCTTGGTGCGCGAAGACACCTTTCGACACATCACCGAACTGTCGTTCGGGCAGGACTGGGACGGCGTCCTCGCTCGGTGGAATGCTGGGGAACTACCCATGACGCCCCTGGTCGGAGCTGTCCATGTGGTCCCCGATCACCTGGATCAGGTCGAGCCAGTTGCGCAACGCCTGCGTGCCGCCGGTTTTGCGCCGCGCTATGCCCTGGCAGCGTTCCAAGACCTGGACGTGAGTCTTTCCGCACAGGTGACCGCGGCGCTGACCCTTGCGTCCATCCTGTTCCTCGGAGCTGGAGTTTACTTCCTGGCTACTTGGCGTACGTACGTGAGACTCGCCCGGCGCGACATGGGCATCCTGCGTCACTGGGGGGCAGACACGCGCGAGATCAGTCGGGCCTACGCACAGGTCCTACGCCGATCCCTTCTGTGGGCGTTGGCTGTCGGAATCGTCGTGTCCCTCGTGGCCACCACTCTGGCGATGGGTCCCGTCGGCGGCCTCACAGCAACGGGGCTCAACGTCGCGCTGCTCCTCATCCTGTTCTGCTCCGTCTGGTACATCGGAGAACGGTGGATCCTGGCGAAGCAACTGAACGAGCCCGTCCTCGAACTCCTGCGCAAGAACCGTGAGTTCCAGTGAGGCACGAGCACGGCCACTCCGCGGGGCCGCTGCGCTACGCGTCGACCGCCCGTGCCCGGTAGCCTGACCCCCGTGACTCGGAGCATCTATGTGATGGCGCCGGAGGGCCAGACAGGGAAGTCGGTCATCGCCCTCGGCATCGTTGACGCGCTCACGCGCGAGGTTGAATCGGTGGGGGTGTTCCGGCCGATCATCAAGGGTGGCGAGCCTGACGAGATCCTCACGGCGCTGCTGCGTCAACCCGCCGTCCATCAGGAGTACGCAGAGTCGTTCGGCGTGACGTATGCCGACGTCCAGGCGAACCCCGACGACGCATTGGCCACGATCGTGAGCCGGTTCGGCGAGATAGCCACCCACCATGACGCCGTCGTCATCATGGGCTCCGACTATCGCGACGTCTTGGGCTCTGGTGAACTCGCCCTCAACGCCCGCATCGCGGCCAACCTCAACTCCCCGGTCGCCTATACGGTCTCGGCACGCAACCGCTCGGCGGACGAGCTGGTGTCGCTCACCCGCAACGCAATGGATGAACTGCGCAAGAACCACGCGCATGTGGTCGCGATCATCCCCACCCGTGTCCCGGCTGGCGACGAGGAGGCGTACGCGGACGCCGTGCGGGCGAGCTTCCCGGATGTCGTCGTCGGCGCCATCCCCGACAACCGAGTCCTCGCCGCGACCACGGTCGCAGCCCAGGCCGAGGCCGTCGACGGACGCCTCGTGGCGGGGCGTCCGGAATCGCTGGCGCATGAGAGCCAGACCGTCATCGTCGGCGCGATGACGCTGCCGAACCTGCTCGCGCGCCTCGAATCGGAGGCGACGATCCTGCTGCCGGGCGACCGCACCGAGATGATCCCGGGTCTGCTGCTGGCCCAGACGTCCGGCTCGTTCCCGCAACTGGCGGGCCTGATCCTCACCGGCGGCTACGAGGTCCCCGACACGATCAAGAGCCTCATCACGTCCGTCCACCACGAGCTGCCGATCATCATCACCGACCTGGGCACCTACACCACCGCCGAGAAGCTGTTCGGTCTCGAGGGGACCAAGACCAGCTCCGACCGCAAGACCGAGCTGGGGCGTCGCCTGTTCTCCGAACACGTGGACGCCGACGCCCTGCTGAGCGCCATGAAGGTCGACCGCGCCGAAATCCGGACGCCGGTGATGTTCGAGTACCAGCTCAACGAGATGGCACGCACCGCCAAGCGGCGCATCGTGCTGCCGGAATCG
>CALMPQ010000478.1 GCA_937872005.1 uncultured Propioniciclava sp. | reverse complement strand
ATCCCGAGCAACCCGGTGGGAATGGTCTTCATCTCGGGCCCGGCGTTGATCCGCAGCTCCACCTCGGAGCCTTCGGGAACGGGCACCCCGGGGACCGGTCTGGTCTCGAACACCTCCCCGACGGTGCGGGTGTCGGTCGACTGCACCGGCACGGCGACCCCCACGAGGCCCACCTCGGTCAGCCTCGCCTTGGCCTGCGCCTCGGTCAGCCCGATGAGCCCGCCCGGCACGGGCACCTCCTTGACCGCGGGCTCCTGGTTGCGCAGCATCAGCTGCCACCCGGCCGCCAGCCCGATCGCCAACAGGGCGACGATCGCGAGCGTCCACCACACGGCGGCCCGGCTCCTGCGCGGAGGCTCGACCGGGGCGAGCTGCCCGGTGGCCGTCGTGCCGCCCATCGTCACCTCACCCGGGGTGGGGCTGACGATCGGCGAGCCCGGCAGCACCGCGGTCGCGGCCGAGGCAGCGGACGCCACCGGTGCGGCGGCCACCAACGGCGGCACGGGCGGCGGCAGGGTCGCGGAGACGCGCTGGCCGCCCAGGATGCGCTGGACGTCGTCCCTCATCTCGCCGGCGGTCGCGTAGCGGTCGTCGGGGTCCTTGGCGAGGGCCTTGAGCACGACGGCGTCCATGGGCGCGGTGATCTCGGCATCCAGCTGCGAGGGCGGCACGGGCTGCTCGCGCACGTGCTGGTAGGCCACCGAGACGGGCGAATCCCCCTGGAAGGGCGGGCGTCCGACCAGCAACTCGTACATGAGGCAGCCGGCCGAGTAGATGTCGGAGCGTGCGTCCACGGTCTCGCCGCGCGCCTGCTCGGGGGAGAGGTACTGGGCGGTGCCGATCACCGCGGCGGTCTGGGTCATCGTCGAGCTGGTGTCGGCGACGGCCCGGGCGATGCCGAAGTCCATCACCTTGACGATGCCGGTGGAGGTCAGCATCACGTTGGCGGGCTTGATGTCACGGTGGATGATCCCGGCCTTGTGGCTGTACGCCAACGCCTCCAGCACCCCGACGGTGAACTCCAGCGCCCGCCGCGGCAGGATCGGGCGACCCTCGCGCAGGATGTCGCGCAGCGTGCGGCCCTCGACGAGTTCCATCACGATGTAGGGCACGGGCGTGCGCGTCTGCGGGTCCATCTCCTCGCCCGTGTCGTAGACCGAGACGATGTTGGGGTGGTTCAGCCCGGCGGCGGCCTGCGCCTCGCGGCGGAAGCGGGCCTGGAAGGTCGGGTCGGTGGCCAGGTCGATGCGGAGTTCCTTGACGGCGACCTCACGGCCGAGGCGCTGGTCCCGCGCCTGGCTCACCAGGGCCATGCCCCCTCGGCCGATCACCCGGCCGAGTTCGTAGCGGCCACCCAGGAGTCTGGGTTGCTCGTTCATGGTTTCCTCCCTGGTGGGCGGGCCGTCGGCGCGACGGCCGGCGTCCTGCCCGATGTCGTGATGCCCGATGTCGTCATGCCCGGGGCTGGGCTTGGCTCGGCGGGGAATGTGGTCCTCGGTCATCGCACCGCCTCGATCACGGCCTGGGCGATCGGTGCCGCGTACCGGCCGCCGGTGATGTCGGAGCCATCCACCCCCGCGTCCTGCACGAACGCGGCGACGGCGATCTTGGGCTCGGCGGCGTAGGCGACGAACCACGCGTACGGCGTCCGGCCGCCCCCGCCGCCCGACGACGTCAGCGCGGTGCCGGTCTTGCCGCCCACGCGCACGCCGGGGATCTGAGCCCTGCGGCCGGTTCCGTTCTCCACCACGCTCACCATCATGTCCTGAAGCGCGCGCGCGTTGGTGCTGGACATGGCCGTGGACAGCGGACGCGGCTGCGTCGTGCTGATCACGTTGAGGTCGGCACCGCGGATGCGGGAGACCAGGTGCGGGGTCATCACGACCCCGTCGTTGGCGATGCCGGCGGCCACCATCGCCAGCTGCAACGGCGTCGCCGCGACGTCGAAACCGCCGATCGAGCTGAGCATCGTCTGGGCCGGGTCGGGGTTCTCGGGGAACCGCGACGCCACCCCGCCGAGCTCCGGCAGCTGCGCGGCGCCGAAGCCGAACTTCTGGGCCTGCTCGCGGAGCTTGTCGTCGCCCAGCTGCTGGCCGATCAGCGCGTAGGCCGTGTTGCAGGAGACCTGGAGCGCCTGCCGCAGCGAGATCTCCTCGCCGCCGCAGTTGTACCGCATCTCGAAGGTGGAGTTCGGCAGCCGCAGCGTCGCCGGCGAGGCCACCATCGTGTCGGGGGTCATCCCCGACTCCAGGGCGGCCGCGCTCACGACGAGCTTGAACGTCGACCCCGGTGGGTAGATCTCGCGCGCCGCGCGGTTGGTCAGGGGCTTGCCCGGGTCCTCGTTGAGCTGCGTCCACGCCTGCTGCGTGGCGTTGAGGTCATGGGACGCCAGGGCGTTCGGGTCGTACGTCGGTGACGTCACCAGCGCGAGGACGGCGCCGGTCGACCAGTCCAGCGCGACCACGGCGCCCGGGCGGTTGCCCAGGGCCTCGGCGGCGGCGCGCTGGGCGCGGGCGTCCAGGGTGGTCTCGAGGCTCGCGCCCTGTTGGCGCTTGCCGGTGGCGGCGGCGACGAGGTTCTGCAGGAACTGCACGTCGGAGGTGCCGGCCAACTGCGAGGAGTAGTGCCGCTCCAGGCCCGACCCGCCGTAGAGGAATGAGTAGTAGCCGGTCACCGCCGCGTAGAGCTGGCCCTGGTCGTAACTGCGCTGGAAACCGAACCGGTCCTGGACCGGCGACGAGGTGACGATCGGGGTGTTGCCGACGAGGATGTCGCCGCGGTCGGTGCCGAACTCGGCGTCGCGCACGCGGCGGTTCGCGGGGTCGTTGTGCAGCGACTGCGTGCGGAACACGTACGAGGACGACGCGTTCACCATGAGCGCCAGGAACATCACCATGACGACGACCGACACGCGGCGGATGGGCCCGTTCACCGGTCGGCCTCCTCTCCGCGGGGTTGCTCGGCGCCGAAGTCGGCCGGGTCGGGCCGGGCCTCGTCCGACACCACCGCCGCGGCGGGCGCCGCCCCCGGTGCCGCGACCGTGGCCGCCGTCGCGCCGGTGCGCGCCGCGGTGACCACGGGGATCGCCTGGGTCGCCTCGGCCGACAGCGAGACGAACTCGCCCGAGCCGCCGTGCTCGACGACGGGGCGCCGCACCTGGTGGGTGACGGTCAGCATCAGCCCGAGCAGGAGGAAGTTCGAGATCAGCGAGCTGCCGCCCTGGGACACGAACGGCGTGGTCAGGCCGGTCAACGGCAGCAGGCGGGTGATGCCGCCCAGGATCGTGAAGACCTGCAGCGCGAACACGAACGCCAGCCCGGTCGCGAGCAGCTTGCCGAAGCCCTCGCCCGAGCCCAGCGCGGCCCGCAGGAGGCGGGCGATGATCACGCCGAACAGCAGGATCATCGCGGTGAAACCGAACAGCCCGAGCTCCTCGCCGATGGCCGCGCCGATGAAGTCGTTCTTGGCCAGCGGGGTGAGGTAGGGGCGTCCCTCGCCCCAGCCCGAGCCGAACAGGCCGCCCCACGCGAAGCCGAACTGGGCGTTGATCACCTGGCCGTTGCGGTCGTAGTCGGTGAAGGGGTTGAGCCAGCTCTCGAAGCGCGTCTGCACGTGGCTGAACGCGTTGTAGCCGAGCACGCCGAGCCCGACGATCATCAGGGTGCCCAGGATCGCCCACGACGGCCGCTCTGTCGCCACGTAGAGCATCGCGACGAACAACCCGAAGAACAGCAGGGTGGTGCCCAGGTCCTTCTGGAAGACCAGGATCACCAGCGAGAAGCCCCAGGCGATGAGGATGGGCCCCAGGTCGCGGGGCCGGGGGAAGTCGATGCCGAGGAAGCGGCGTCCGGCCATGGCCAGCACGTCCTTCTTCTCGACGAGGTAGGCGGCGAAGGCGATCGACAGCACGATGCGGGCGATCTCGGCGGGCTGGAAGCTGAAGGGGCCGACCTCGATCCAGATGCGGGCGCCGTGGTTCTCCTTGCCCAACCCCGGCACGAGCGGGGCGAGCAGCAGCACGAACCCCACCAGGAACCACAGGTAGGTGTACCGCTGCAGCCGGCGGTGGTCGCGCAGCCACACCACCAGCGCGATGAAGGCCGCCACGGCGAGGACCAGCCACAGCATCTGCAGCTCGGCGCTGCGCTTGCCGTCGGCCTGGTCGAGCCGGTAGATCATCGACACGCCCATCCCCGCCAGCAGGAACGCGACGGGCAGGATGAGCGGGTCGGCGTACGGCAGGCGCCAGGCGGTCACCCCCCAGCAGGCCAGGCCGAGCACGAACCAGGCCGCCACGCCCACCCACCAGGGCCCCCCGAACTGGAGCGGCCCAGCCGACATGAGCCAATCGGCCGGGAAGGTGCCGTTCTGGTTGAGGCTGGTGAGCACGTACCCGCCGGCTCCGAGGGCCAGCGCGAACAGCATCATGACCAGCGACACCGTGGTGCGCCGGCGGTAGACCACCACCTCGGCCACGTTCAGCACTCCTCCGGGGCCGTGACCGGCGCGGTCGCCGTCGGCGAGGGAGTTCCGTTCGGGTCGAACGCGGTGACCGCCGGGGCGGGGGAGCCGGTCGGGTCGGCGGTGGCGTTCGGGTCGGGCGTCGCGCTCGGGTTGGGGAGCTCGGTGGGGTCGGGGGTCGGGGTCGGCGTCGCGCTGGCCGCGGCAGTCGCCTCGGCGCGGGCCCGCCGCTGGGCGATGCACTGGTTGGCCTTGTCGCGCAGCTCGATCAGGGTCGAGCGGGCGGCCGGCATGTCGCCGACGGGGATCGTGTTGCGGACGCGCTCGGCGTAGTACGGGGGCAGGTCGTCGATGCGGGTGGTGTCGGTCTCGAGCAGCGTCGACAGGTCCTGGCCGAGCACGCGGTCGGGCAGGCCGCGGTACAGGGCCACGTTCGCCTCGGCCGGGCCGATGAACAGCCGCGTCTGGGTGAACTGGTACCAGGCGAACCCGCCGCCGGCGAGCAGCGCCACCGGCAGCACCACGGCGAGGGCGAGCTTCACCCACGCGGACGCCTTCCGTCGCCCCGTCAAGGCGTAGCGTTCCTCCTCGGTGATGGCCCGCTCGGAGGCCTCGAGCTCATCCACCGGCCCGTCGTCCTCGATCGGCGCGAAGGACGCCGTGTGCTCGATCCGCCCGGGGTCGGTGACCGACGCCGCCGCGCCGAGGACCGCGACGTCGCCGACGGGGCCGTCCTGCTCGACATCGGCCAGCACCAGCGTGATGTTGTCATGGCCGCCCGCGCGGTGCGCGAGCTCGACCAGCCGGTCGATGGTCTCCTGCCGGGGCAGACCCGCCGTGGCCACCCGCGCGATCTCGGCGTCGGTCATCAGGCCGCACAGGCCGTCGGAGCACACCA
>CALMPQ010000477.1 GCA_937872005.1 uncultured Propioniciclava sp. | reverse complement strand
GATCGCCCCGGGTGGCGCTTCCACCGCGATGGTCTCGGGCGGCTCGACCGGACGCTGGGGTCCTTGCCCCGGATCCGGGCCGAGGAGGCGCTCATCGACGTGGGCCAGGGGCTCGACGTCGAGGGCTGGGTGGAGGTGCTGAGCGAGGCGGTCCGCAAGGGAATAGTGGCGTTGGCCGAGATGCCGGCCCGCATCGATCGTCGCGCCGCCCTGACCAACCGGGCCCTGCTCAGGGATGTTGCGGTCGACCTGCAGGGGGTCGAGAGCACCCTCGAGTGGGTCTACCTCACCGAGGTCGAACGAGCCCATGGCTTGCCCGAAGGCCGTCGGCAGGCTCGGGTCACCGGTCCATGGCGCTGCGACGTGCACTATGACGGGTATCGCTTGGTCGTCGAAGTGGATGGTCAGGTGCACCTCAAGCGGGTGTTCCGTGACCTCGAGCGTGACAATGCCCACGCGCTGCGCGATCAGACCACGCTCCGCTACGGGTCGGTGGACCTTCGTGGCCGGCGCGGGTGGCCAGGCGCTCCGGTGCCCTGCCCGAAGTGCCCACCCGCGGAGGAACGTGAGGCGTGGCTGGTCCCGATTGATTGACTCGTCCAAACGGAAAATCAGGGCCGAAAGACGGACCCTGGATTTCCGTTTGGGCGAACCAACCGGGTCCTCCCGCCGACGCGCGCGGTAGGCTGCGCCAAGTGGACGCATCGCACATCAGCAGTGAGTTGACCAAGGTTCTCTACACCAACGACGAGGTCCAGAATCGCCTGGCCGAGATCGCCCGCGAGATCGACGCGGAGTACGCCGACAAGGACCTGCTGCTGGTGGGCGTCCTGAACGGCGCGGTCATGGTCATGGCCGACCTGAGCAGGCACCTGACCGCCCACGTGCAGATGGACTGGATGGCCATCTCCTCCTACGGGTCGGGCACGCAGAGCTCGGGTGTCGTCCGCATCCTGAAGGACCTCAACACCGACATCGAAGGCCGCCACGTGCTGGTCGTCGAGGACATCATCGACACCGGCCTCACGCTGGCCTACCTGATGCAGAACCTGCAGTCGCGGAAGCCGACGAGCCTCGAGATCATGACGATGTTCCGCAAGCCCGAGGCGATCAAGAGCCCCGTCGACGTCAAGTACGTCGGCTTCGACCTGCCCAACGAGTTCGTCGTCGGCTACGGCCTCGACTACGCCGGTCGCTACCGCAACCTCACCGACGTCGGCACCCTCGCGCCGCACGTCTACAGCTGAACCCCTACAGCCGCGCCGCCGCCACCCCCAGCGCGTCGAGGATCGCCTCGAAGCGCAGCAGGTCGGCCTCGGCCGGGTAACCGCGGCCGATCACGCAGGAGACGTCCACGACCTGCGCGGCCGGGACCCGGGCCACGACGAGGGCCGTGATCGCGGCGTCCGCGCGGTCGAGCACGACCAGGCACGGACCGGATTCCAGGGCCGACTCGACGGCTGCGGCGTCCGAGGCGAGGGCGACGGACACGGACACCCCACGCTCGCGCAGCAGGTCGGCGATGCCCTCACCGAGCAGGGGGTACGACTGCACCACGAGAGCGCGCAGACAGGGGGTGTCCATGCCCCCCATCCTTGCCTGGGCGTGGCTAGGGGCGCCATCCATCCCACGGTAGGGATTCAGGCGTCGGGAAGTCCCAACCCCTGCCGAACGATGTACGCGGCGGCCTGGATCCTGTTGGTCATGTGCAACTTGTCCAAGGCGTTGTGGACGTGGCTCTTCACCGTGCCCTCGGTGATCGACAGTTCCTTGCCGATCTCCTTGTTGGACAGGCCGCCGGCGACCAGGCGGAGGATCTCCAGCTCGCGCCGGGTGAGCTTCTGGGCGGGTTCCTCGGGCAGGACCGCACCCTTGGTCGAGCCGCCCGTCTCCTTGAGGTGCTGCAGCAGGCGGCCGGCGACGGCGGGGGAGATCGGCGTCTCGCCGCGCATCACCGACGCGATCATGTCGAACAGCTGGTCGGGGCGCAGGTTCTTCAGCAGGTAGCCGTGCGCGCCGTTCATCATGGCCTGCACGACGTGGTCGTCGGTCTCCGAAACGGTGAGCATGATCACCTTGACGTCCATCACCTGCTCGCGGACGAGGCGCACGGCCTCGACGCCGTCCATCACGGGCATTTCGACATCCATGATCACGAGGTCGGGTTTGAGCTCGTTGGCCTTCTCGACGGCCATGAGCCCGTTCTCGGCCTCGCCGACGACCTCGATGCCGGGCTGCCGGGCGAGCAGTGCCGCCACCGCACCGCGGAAGAGCGGCTGGTCGTCGACCAACAGGACCCTCGTCGTCTTCACTGTCAGCTCCTCGTGGTGGTGCGGGACGGGCGCTCAGGCACCGTGGCGATGACGCGGGTGCCAACACCCGGGAACGACTCCAGCGTCAGGGTGCCGTGCAGCAGCGAGAGCCGGTCGCGCATGGTGAACAGGCCGTACCCGTCGGTGGTCGGCACGTCGGTGGGGGCGTGGAAGCCCTGCCCGTCGTCGGCGATGGTGACCGTGGTCGAATCGTCCGTGCCGGTGATCGTCACCGTGGCCCGGGTGGCGCGGGCGTGCTTGCGCACGTTGGTGAGGGCCTCCTGCACGACGCGGATGAGGTGCACCTCGGTGCGGGGGCTCAGCTCGATCGGGCAGCCGGTCTCGTTGCGGAACTCGGTCGCGATGCCGGCCTGGTCGGCGAACTTGGCGACGTAGGCGCGCAGGTTCTCCTCCAGCTCCAGGTCGGCCTTGTCGGAGTCGCGCAGGCCGAGGATCACCTCGCGGACGTCGCGGTACGCCTCCTCGGCCGTGTCGGCGAGGGCGGTGACCTGCTCGGCCGTTTCGGGATCGCCGGTGACGGCGGGGAACGTCTCCATCATGCGCAGGCGCAGGTGCATCGCGCCGAGCACCTGAGCCATCGAGTCGTGCATCTCGCGGGCGATGCGGGTGCGCTCGTCGAGCACCTGGCGCTGGCGGTCCTGCTCGCGCACCTTCGCGCTGGTCAGGGCGATGCCCGCCAAGCCGGCGAGCGTGCCCAGGAAGGAGCGGTCGCGCTCGGTGAACGGCTTGCCCTCCGCGCGGCCCACCCACAGGGTGCCGAGTCGCCCGCTCGTGCCCATCACCTCGTGCTCGAGGGACGCCGACCAGTGGAAGCAGCCGATCGGGTTGACCCGCTCGCCCGACAACTCGTCGATGTGCTCGGGCAGGCCCACCCCGAGCAGGGCGCTGCCGTCGCTGCACGGGACGGGCACCTCCCCGGCCGAGTCGAAGCGCACGGCGTTGGCGGTGGCCACGGTGATGACGACGGCGGCGGCGTCCGCCCCGAGCAGGTCGCAGGCGTGGCGGGCCAGGTCGGTCAGGGTGGGCAGGGTGCCCGACTGCCGCGAGATCGACAGCAGGATGGCGTAGATCGCATGCCCCTCGTCGCGCCGGCGGTAGAGCTCCGCGAAGTCGCGGGCGAGCTTGGCCGCGCCGGCGACCTGGGTGGCCAGCGCCGACTCGGTCGCCGGGCCGACGTGCCCGAGGGCGGCGGCAGCGTCGGAGGACCAGACCTCGAGGCGTCCGACGACTTTGTCACCTTCGGTGAGCGGCCGGTCGAGGACGGGCACCGCCGAGTCCAGCAGGTCGGGGGAGCGGCCCCGCACCGATTCCAGGCCGGTGTCGGCCTCACCGGGGTGCAGGCGCAGGCGCACGAGGCTGAGCGCAGGCACCGCCGCCAGCGCCTCGGCCGCGGCATCGGTCACGGCCTGGGCGTCGGGCTGGTCGTGGGACGCCGTGCCCACGGCATCGGCGAGCAGGAGGTCCTGGTTCTGTGTCATGAGCGCGGTTTCGGCGCGCCCGATGTGGCGCAGCATCAGCCACGAGAACAGGACAATGCCGATGCAGACCGAGATCGCGACCGCGAAGTGCCAGGCCTGGGCGAAGTCGGGCGTCCACCAGGGCGAGTTCTCCAGGTGGTAGTGCACCGCCTCCAGCATGAGGAAGAACGCGATGGGCGCGACCAAGCTGATCACCTTGAGCCGATTGCCGATCAGACGGCTCGTCCGGACGGCGTCGGTGCGGGGGGACTCTG
>CALMPQ010000476.1 GCA_937872005.1 uncultured Propioniciclava sp. | reverse complement strand
CGGCGCTTCTATCGCGGGAGCGATAGAAGCGCCGCATCACTTTGCACCTTGGGTCAGGGGGCGCTCCGGGGGCCCCCGCTGGGGCGAACCCCTTCGTGCGCCTACATTGGGCGCATGGCCGAGCAATCCCGCGACGTGAGCAAGAACATCGTCTCGCGCGCCCCCGAAGTCGGCGGGAACCTCCTGCGCAACCTGCTCGAGGTTGCGATCAACGGCACGAGCAACGTCCCCGGCGCGAAGTCGGCAGCCGCAAAGCACCTCGTCAAGCGCGACTCGGTCGAAGAAGCCATCGAGTCGCTCGTGCTCACCCACGTCGGCCTGGCGGGCGCTCAGGGTTTCGTCACCAGCCTCGGCGGCCTACCCACCCTGGCCGTCACCCTCCCGGCGAACATCGCCGGGCTCGCGATCGTGCAGGTGCGCATGATCGCCTCGATCGCCCACCTGCGCGGTTACGACATCAACGCCCCGCAGGTGCGCACGGCGATGATCCTGTGCCTGATGGGGCGCGAGGGCACCCAGAAGCTCGTCGACTCCGGCGTCCTGCCGACCACGCCGCTGGCCATTGCGACCGCACCGGTGTTCGACGAGACCCTCGACCAGACGGTCAGCGAGCGCGTCCTCGGTGAACTGCTCACCCGCATCGGCGGACGCCGCGCCTCCCTCCTGTTCGCCCGCCGCATCCCGCTCGTCGGCGGCGGCGTCGGCGCGACCATGGACGGCTTCTCCACCATCGAGATCGGCGGCTACGCCCGCGAGGTCTTCGTCACCCGCCGGCGCCTGACCCGCGGTTAGCGCGCCCTCGGTCGGCCCGTGCCCCCGCTGCCCGCCCCCCCGGGACAAACTCACTCGCCAGTGTGGCGCTCGGCCGGGAAGGGGCCGATTTCGGTGACAGCGCCACCCAGAAGTGTGAGTTCGTCCCGGCGGGCACCCATGCTCAATCGCTCGGACGCCGCAGGTCGAGCCGGCTCCCCTCCGAGATGCCGAAGTACGCGGACGGCCCACCCCCACGCAGGAGCGGGTCGGCGCGTTGGGTGTCGAAGATGCCGTCGACCAACAGCTCGTCGTCGATGTGGACAACGACCACCTCCCCGAAGGTCATGATGGCCCCGGCCGGCTGCCCGTCCAGCCCCGTCAGCTCGAACTGCTGGGTCACGCGGCACTCGAACGTGACCTGGGACTCCGCGACGCGTGGCGCCGCAATCAGGTCGGACGCCAGCGGCGTCAGCCCCGAGCGCTCGAACTCGTCGACGTCGCTGGTGGTCGACGTCTCGTTCATCGGCACCAACAGCCCGCGCGAGACCAAGTTCCAGGTGAACTCCCCCGTCGCGGCGCAGTTGCGGGCCGTGTCCTTCAGGCCGGTGGACGCGAACCCGATCAACGGCGGGGTGTAGTTGAACGCGTTGAAGAACGAGTAGGGCGCGAGGTTGTGGCGTCCGTCGGCGGACAGGGTGCCGATCCAGCCGATCGGGCGGGGTGCGACCAGCGCGTTGAAGGGGTTGTGCGGCAGGCCGTGGCCCTCGGCGGGCCGGTAGGTGTAGGTGCCCATCAGGCGACACCGACCGATCCGCGGATGAGCGCGCCGAGCCACGCGGCCTCCCCCTCGGGCACTTCCTGCGCCTCGTTCGGGTCGCGGGTCGGTGGGGTCTCGGCGACGCGGTAGATGCCGTCGGCGCGAGCGAGGTAGCGGTAGTCGACGAGCTCGCGGCGCAGTGTGGCGACGTCGTCGTGCGCCTCGCGCAGGATCGCGTTGACCTCGGGTTCGGTGTAGTCACGACCGGCTTCGAAGCGCCGCAGCAGCTCGAGCAGCACCGAGACACGGGCCTTCCGCTTCGCCGGGATCTGCCTCAGTCGTGGACCATCGAAGAAGATCCGCACCGCGCGTTGGTGCTCGGGATCGTCGATGACGTCGGCTGAGCCTGTCGAAGCCCGCACTTCCGCCAGCAACGCGTCGTTCAACGTGTAGACGCGTCGCGTGGCGTCCGGGGTGGCGATGACGACGCCGACCTCGACCATGCGGTGCATGTGGTGGCTCACCGTGGGCGCGCTGAGACCGAGCGCGTCGGCCAGTTCGCGGCCGGTGTGGGGTTGGGCCGCGAGGAGACCGAGGATGCGCAGGCGCGTGGCGTCCGCGATGGTCTTGAGCAGGCGCACCCGCCCTTCGAGTTCGTTCGACATGCATCTAACGTTAGACACCTATCGAACCTCCGCACAAGAGCCCCGCCGGTCAGCCCACGGAGGACCGGTTGACCCGCGCGTTCATGAGGCACGTCACCTCGTAGGGGATCGTCCCCATGAGGTCGGCGACCTCCTGCACGGTGACCTCCTCGGCCCGCTGCCGCCCCACCAGCACGACCTCGTCGCCCACCGACACGGACGCCCCGGGCCCCACGTCCACCATGGTTTGGTCCATGCAGACGCGCCCCGCGATGGGGACCGACCGCCCCCCGACGAGCACCCGCCCGCGGTTGGACAACAGGCGCGAGTAGCCATCCCCGTAGCCGACCGGGATGGTCGCGATGACGGTGTCGCGCGGGGCCGTCCACGTGCGGCCGTACCCGACGGTCTCCCCCGCGGCGACCGGCTTCACGAACGAGACGCGGGTCGTCCACTCCAGCCCGGGCAGCAGGGGCACGGACGCCTCGGAACCCGGGTCGGGCAGGCTGCCGTAGATCATGATCCCGGGCCGGACCATGTCGAACCACGACTCCGGGTGCATGAGCACGCCGCCCGAGTTCGCCAGGTGCACGATCTCGACCTTCCCGCGGGCCGCGGCGACGGCGTCCGAGACCCCGGCGAAGAGGGCGATCTGGTCGCGGGTGAACGCGCGGCCGTCCTCGGTGTCGGAGACCGGCAGGTGGCTGAACAGCCCGCGCAGGCGCAGGCCGGCGGCGTCCGCGCGGCGGGCCAGGTCGGGTGCCTGCTCGGGTGGGCAGCCGATCCTGCGCATGCCCGTGTCGACCTTCAGGTGCACGGACGCCGTCCGCCCCACCTCGGCCGCCACCCGGGCCGCCTGGTCGATGCTCGCCGCCGAGACGACCGTGAGGTCGATGTCGCGCTCGATGCAGGCGGCGACCTCGCCGTCGGTCAGGGCGTGGCTGAGCTTGAGGAGGGGCAGGGTGACGCCGGCGTCCCGGAGTTGGATGGCCTCGTCGGTCGTGGCGACGCCGAGCCAATCGGCTGCACCCGTGGCTTCGAGGTGCCGGGAGACCGCGACCGCGCCGTGCCCGTAGGCGTCGGCCTTCACCGCGGCGAGGACGAGCCGCTCCCCCACCCGCGCCCGGATGGCCTCCAGGTTGGCGCGGATGTGGTCGAGCCGCGTGGTCGCCGTGGTCGGGTTGAGCATGGCGACCATTGTGGCGCGTGCGTCAGACGCTGTCCCCCGGCTGTCGCTGGGCGATCTCGGCGACGCGGTCGTGGATGCGGATGAGCGCGACCACGCCCTCGAGGATGAAGCGGGTGAACGCGATCGAGAGCAGCACCGGGATCCAGCCGAAGAGGAGCACCACCAGCGCCATGCCCGGACCGCCACCGAAGCTGTTGCCGGCGAGGGCGCCGAGCAGCCAGATCAGCCAGACCCCGACGGCCGCGACGACCTGCAGGATGTAGACGATCTTGACCAGCCCGGGCGTGGCGAACTTGGTGAAGCTGAAGTCGAACAGCGCGCTGATCGGGTTCGCGTCCCGGGTCGGGGCAGCCCCCCAGTTCCCTGAGGTTGTCGAAGGGTAGGCCCCTGCGCCTGTCGAAGCGCCGGTCCCTGAGCTTGTCAAAGGGTAAGCAGCCGGCGGCGGGGGCGGCGGCATCGCTCCGGGGTAGGGCGGCAGCTGGGACGTCGGCTCAGAACCCCACGACGCGGTG
>CALMPQ010000475.1 GCA_937872005.1 uncultured Propioniciclava sp. | reverse complement strand
GCTGTTAATGGGCAGCGGCCTTCGCGCGGCGCCCGGTCTCTACGCGGGGGCGGCCGGGCCGGCCGCGATCGACAACTACATGGTCGACGAAGCGGCGAACAACCACCTGGTCGGGCACCGGCGCTGGGTGATGCACCCGGGCACGCGCTTGATGGGGACGGGCTCGGTGCACGTGGCCGGCACGGGGTCGAGCAACACCCTCGTCGTCATGGGTGAGGGCACCGAGGCGCCCGTGGGTGGTTTCGCGAACCCTGCTTGGGTGGCCTGGCCCACGGCCGGCTTCTTCCCCCAGCAGTTGCTCCCGGAGCCGAGGTGGGTTCAGGAGGACGTGTCCGGTCCGCGCATGTCGTTGACGGCCGACCGCGCGTTCGGCGTCGATTTCTCACAGGCGCGGGTCACGGTCACCGGGCCGGGAGGGGCACCGCTGCCCCTGACCCAGCGCCCCGCCTCCCCCGGGATGGGCAACGACACGCTCGTCTGGGACCTGCACGCGCCCCTCCCCGTGATCAAGGACACCGCCGTGCACGACTACAAGGTCGCCGTCACCGGCATCGGTGGTGACGGCGTGCCCGGTTCCCACAGCTACACGATCAAGGTGTTCAACCCCGACTGGGACCAGCCCGGGCGCTTCACCGACGTCCTGGGCGGCAACCAGTTCTTCACCGAGATCGAGTGGCTGGCGCGGGAGGGCATCTCCACGGGCTGGGACGTCGGTTCTGGTCGCCGGGAGTACCGCCCGCTGCAGCCCGTCGCCCGGGACGCCATGATCGCGTTCTTGTACCGCTGGTGGAACGCCGACGCGCTCGAGCCGTACGTCCCGCCGACGCGGTCGCCCTTCATCGACGTCCCGACGAACAGCCAGTTCTACAAGGAGATCGCGTGGGCGTACGAGTACGGCTTCACCACGGGATGGAGCACACCGAAGGGCCGCGAGTTCCGACCCCTCGCCTCGGTGAACCGCGACGCCATGGCCGCCTTCCTGTTCCGTGCCACCCGGAACGTGACGTACACCCCGCCGGCACGGTCCCCGTTCCGCGACATCACCCCGACCACGCAGTTCTACAAGGAGATGGCCTGGATGCACCAGGCCGGCATCTCCACCGGGTGGCCGGACGGCACCTATCGCCCTTGGCAGCCCGTGGCACGGGACGCCATGGCCGCGTTCCTGTTCCGCTTCGACTCGGCGTTCTGGGACTGGTACGACACCTGTCCCGGCTGTGGCGAGTGGATGAGGAGCGCCACCGACCGACGGCCCCAGCGCCACATGGTCACCGCCGGAGGCGTGCCAGCCCGGATCACCCCCTGATGCCGGGGTGCCCCACACCATGAGCGAGGCCCCCATGGGCGCTCGGTGGATCTGCATCAAGGTCGAACTGGTGTCGGGGCGCGGGCGCGTCCTCGATCCCGCCCCCGGACGGATCATGGCCATCCCGCCCCGCACCACCTTCGAGGGGCTGGCCGAGGCGATCGACACGGCGTTCGGGCGGTGGGACGTCAACCACCTGTGCCAGTTCGAGTTCCCCGACGGCACGGTGGTCACCGACCCGGAGTCCGCCGCCGAGTTGGAGAGCAGCGAGTTCGGGCCGCTGAGCCCCACGCTGCACTTGTCCAAGACGGTGGCGCGCCACCTGACCAAGGGCGTCCGGTTCACGTACACGTTCGACCTGGGCGACAACTGGGAGCATCGGTGCACGGTGCTGCCGACCATCGACCCGTGGGAAGCGGTGGGTGGCCTCGCCGCCCAGCCCGTGCCGATCTGGGGCTGGGGCGACCTGCCCGACCAGTACGGACGCCGGACCGAGGACGGCCACGGCACCGAGGACGGCCACGGCACCGAGGACGCCGAGCCCGGGACCGCGTGGTCCGACACCACGCCGGCGCCCGAGGCGGACCGGCCGCCCGCCCCGTGGGTCGACCTCCGCGCGGTGCGCGCGGCGAAGGACGCGGCGGGACTACGACCGGCCCTCCTCGGGGTTGAGTTCGACCACGCCCTGCACCAGGTCGGACAGGCGCTGGCACGGCTGTGGGACGCCGGACCTGCGGACCACTCCGCCCTGGAACCCTTGCTGCTGTCGGTGGTCAACCGCGCGACGCTGCGGGCCTGGCCCGGCGACGACCTCCTCCACGCGCAGCTTCTCGCCCGACTGCGGAGCGAGGAGCCCGCGCGCGTCCCGGTCGACCCGGGCGAGCTGGCCGACTTGGGTTCCGATGAGTACGGCGCCGTGGTCGACCCGGCCACCGGGGACGTCTGGCCCGACTTCCCCGACGGGCTGGACGGTCTGGACGACACGTTCGACCCGGCCGAAGGCGTGCACTACCGCGACGACACCGGCGGCCAGTTCGAGGACATGGAGGTCTTCGTCGAGACGCAACCTGAGCAGTCGGTGCGGGACCGCCTGCGGAAGGCCTTGGACGGGCCGCGCCCGTTCGCGCGGTTCAAGGATGCGGTCTCCGACCTGGACTTGTGGCCCCAGTGGCAGGGCCTGCGGGACGACCGCCGCATCGGGCGGGCGCGTGCGTTCATCCAGGAGGCCGTCGAGGAAGGCACCCTCTGACGGTGCCGGGCACACTCACCCGCCAGCGCAGGCCCCGCCCGTCACGCCCGTCGGCTGCCCGTGGCGATCCCGCCACAAGTCCTGCACCGCCACTCACACCTTCCGAAGCCATGGGCACGCCCGACCGGGCTGCGCGCTGCCGATCCAGACGCTCCACGATCACCCTGCACGGCCTCGGGTGAGAGCGCACCACCCCGGGGTCGGAAACCAGGCCCACGACCTGCTGGACCATCGCGGGCGCGGACAGGCCCAGTTGGTGCGCGGTCTCGGCGATCAGGCGAGGCTGGCCGCTGGCGACCGCCTACAGGGCGGTGCCGGGGAACTTGGGGATCATGAGGCGAACTCATCCTCGAGGTTGTCGGGGATGCCGCTCAGCCGCTGGCGCAGGTAGTGGCGCTCGGTGGGGTGCAGGAGGGCCAGACGCGTCTCCAGGGTCGCCACGTCGACCCACAACTCGTCGGCGACCTCGTGCGGGTCGAGCGACCAGGCGAGCGCCTCCCCGAGGTCCCACAGCGACAGAACCTGCTCTACCCGTTGACGAGCTGGGACACCCGGCCTCGGGAGATGCCGAGGATCGCGGCGGAGTCGGTGACCGAGTAGCCGGCCTCGCGGAGATGGCGGGCAACCCGACGAGCCTGGCGCGCAGCGGCCTCGGTGGCCGCTGCGGCGTCCGCAGTGGCTTGCCGCGCCACGGCGACCTCGTCCCCGAGGTGGCCGATCTCGGGGACGACGTGAATGGTCCACCCGTCGTGGTCGGTGCCCTCCTCGACGGTGTCGAGGTAGTCGCGGACCTGCTGTTCGGCGCGGTCGAGGGTGGCCACCTGGGTCCACACGTCGTCGCCGTGCCACAGTTCCCAGCCGCCGCTCCACCGCTTGGCGGTGATCGTAACCGCGGTCACTGCTTGCTCCTCTCGATCGCGTTGAGCGCCTTCCGGGTCAGGCCGGGTGAGATCTCGCGGGTCTGGGTGATCGACACCTGCACTGTCCCGTTCCTCCACACCTCATGGTCGCCTTTGCCCTGCCGCGGCTCGAAGCCTGCCTCAGCGAGCAGCTTGGCGAGTTCGCGGTACTTCATCGGCTTGACCATGACTCTAGTTTTAGAGGGGCTAAACCGTCAATGTCAAGGGGGGGTATACAGGACGGCGGCCCCCCTGCCGTCCCACCTCAGGACGTGCCAGTACGGGCGAACCCGTCGGCCTCGACCGGAACGTCCTCAGCCGAAACTGGAGACCTACAACCTTCGGGTCGATCGCACATTGCGAGGTCTCTGGCTGTTGACCAACGGCCGGCGCGCCTTTCGTGGTCGCGGTGCTCTCCCGCCCCGACCTCGAGGCGCCGGTGAAGCGGAGGATCGCCCTGGCGGTCGCCGTGATCTCGGCGTCCTGTCGGCGTTCGTGTCCGGCACGATCGAGGGCATCCCCGCCCACGTGACGGACTGGGTCGTCCGCATCGTCGTGTGGGTCGGCACCATCGCGGCCGCCAGTCAGACCACGCACCGCCTGCTGAAGGACGCCACGGACGCCGTCGAGCAGGCGACCACCCGGCCGGGAGGCTTGGTGTGAGCATTCAGCCGGTGCCGATGTTCGAGCCCGAGCCCGACTGACCCCGCACTGCGCAGCAGAGCCCCCACAGCGAAGCCTCCCCACCCGATCACGTGTGGGGGGCTGCTTTTGCGTTTCAAGG
>CALMPQ010000474.1 GCA_937872005.1 uncultured Propioniciclava sp. | reverse complement strand
CTCTTCCGATCTGTGTGGACGCCGAGGTTGCCGACCCGCTCCAACAACCCGTGCAGCACGTGGACGGTGGCACGGGCGTCCGCGAGTGCCCGGTGGTTTGGCGCCTCGGGGGAGCGGAAGTGCCGGGCCAGGGTGGCCAGCTTCACGTTGGGCACCTCGTCGCGCATCAGCACGCCGCGGGCCAGGCCCACCGTGTCCACCACCGCGAAGCCGGGCCACGGCAGCCCCTGTGCCGCGCAGGCCCTCTTGAGGAAGCCGACGTCGAAGCCGGCGTTGTGTGCGACCAGCACCGCGCCGCGCGCGAACTCCAGGAACGGGGGCACGACCTGGTCGAGTCGCGGCGCGTCGGCGACCATCGCGTCGGTGATGCCCGTCAGCACCTGGATCAGGGGTGGGATGTGCGTGCACGGGTTCACCAGCGTCTGGAACTCACCGATCACCTCGCCGCCCTGCACCCGCACTGCCCCGATCTCGGTGATGGTCGCGTCAGGCCCGGCACCGGTGGTCTCGAGGTCGACCACCACGAACGCCGTGGTCGCCAGGTGGCGACCCAGGTCGTCGAAGCTGGGCTGCACCGGGTGCTGTACAGGGCTGGTCGTCATGGTCGGTGACCCTAGGAGCCGGCTCCGACATTTCCTGGATGGGAACGCATGTCCGCATTTTGTCAGACCGGGCTGTGAAGGTGTGGGACATGGACACCTTGATGAAGCAGCACCACTCCTGAACCCGGCTCAGCGCCGACGAGCGGGCGGCTTTGGACGCCCTCGTCCGGGGCGGTCTCCTGCCGCCGGACGCGCTGGCGTCAGCCGGCGCTGACCCGGTCGATGAACTGCAGCGACAGCTCGACGATCGTGTTCGCGTCGTGATCCAGGGTCGCCACGTGGTAACTGTTCGCTAGCTGCACCTCGGTGATGTCGTCCGACGAGATGAGGCGCTTCACCGTGTCCGACGACGAACCGGGCACGACGTTGTCAACCGTCGAGCGGAACAGCAGCACCGGGCAGGTCACCAGGTCGAGGCACGACCGCACGTCGGCCCACAGCTTGTGCAGTTCGTGGACGCCGGCGACCGGGGTCATGTCGTAGGCGCCCTCGTCGACGCCCTCTTTGGCGATGTCGTTGCCGATCGACGGCGTCGCGGGCACCAGGTACTTCAACAGGCCCGCGAACTTCGCCAGCGGGTCGACCGCGCCGAGGGCGGGGTTGACCAGCATGAGCCCGGCGACGTCGGTGTGGTGCTGGGCCAGCCGTAGGGCAAGCGACCCGCCCATCGACAGGCCGGCCACGAACACGCGCTCGCACTGCTCGGTCAGGGCCCGATACGCGGCGTCTGCGGCGTCGTACCAGTCTCGCCAGCTCGTCACATTGAGCTCCTGCCAGACCGTGCCGTGCCCCGGCAGCAGCGGCAGCGACACCGTGTGCCCGGCCTCGGCCGTCTGGTCGGCCCACCCCCGCAGCGAGGCGGGGCTGCCGGTGAAGCCGTGGCAGAACAGCACGCCGACTGGCCCCCCGTCCGCGTGGAACGGCTGCATCTGGTCCGGAATCGCCATGCAGGTCATCGTAGGGGCCGTGCCACTAGGCTTGCCCGGCAGGAGGTCACACATGAGTTGGTACGGGTTCTTCAAGGTTCCCTTCACCCAGTTCGTCAAGCACGGCTACAAGGCGACGATCACCGGCGCGGAGAACATCCCCGCGACGGGGCCGGTCATCCTGGCGAGCAACCACGTCTCGTACGCCGACACCTTCCTCACCCCAGCGCTGATCAAGCGCCAGGTCACGCTGCCGGTCAAGGCCGAGGCGTTCCAAGGCGGGCAGGGCCTCAAGTGGGGCGTGATCGGCTGGTTCCTCAAGGCCGTCGGCATGGTGCCGCTCGAGCGCGGCGGCGGCCGCGCCGCCCTCGACGGGCTCGGCCCGGTCATCGAGGCACTCAACCAGGGGCGTGTCGTGGGCATCTACCCCGAGGGCACCCGCTCGCCCGACGGCCGCCTCTACCAGGGCAAGACCGGCGTCGCCCGCCTCGCCCTGACCACAGGCGCGCCCGTCGTGCCCGTCGGCATCCTCGACGCCGAGATCACCGGCACCAAGTTCGGCATCTCGTGGGTGGACCGCCCCCGCATCGTCGTCGGCAAGCCCCTCGACTTCTCCGCCTGGAAGGGCATGCAGGACGACCGCGCCATGGGCCGCTGGGTCACCGACGAGGTCATGCACGCCATCCAGCAGCTGACCGGCCAGACCTACGTGCAGGCCTACGCCGCCTCGGTGAAGTCCGGCTCGATGGACGCCGCCGAGGCCGACCGCCGCGTCCGGGAACGCCCGGGTGGTGGGCCCGCGCCGACCGATCCGACGGGCGGACTATCCTGACCCGGTGTCCACGACGATCCCTGCCCTGACGGACCTGCACGCGCGCGGAGCGGCCCAGCAGCCGACCTATCTCGACGCCGCCGAGCTGGCCGGGGTGGTGTCGGAGCTCCGCCAGCGTCCGCCGCTCGTCTTCGCCGGTGAGGCGGACGCCCTCAGGGCCCGCATCGCCGACGTCGCCGCGGGCCGTGCGTTCCTGCTGCAGGCCGGCGACTGCGCCGAGACCTTCGGCAATGTCACCGCGGTGAACATCCGCAACGCCCTGCGCGTGCAGCTGTCGATGGCCGTGATCCTCCAGTACGCCAGCCAGGTGCCGGTGGTCAAGGTCGGGCGCATCGCCGGCCAGTACGCCAAGCCGCGCAGCAGCAACGACGAGACCCGCGACGGCGTCACCCTGCCCTCCTACCGCGGGGACGCCGTGAACGGCCTCGACTTCACTGAACAGGCCCGCGCGCACGACCCCAAGCGCCTGCTCGACGTCTACAACAGCTCGGCGGCCACGCTGAACCTGGTCCGCGCGTTCGTCAACGGCGGCTTCGCCGACCTGCGCACCGTGCACTCCTGGAACACCGATTTCGTCCGCAACTCCCGCGTCGAGGCCAACTTCGAGGCCCTCGCCGACGAGATCGAGCGCGCGATGGCGTTCATGGTCGCGTGCGGCGTGAGTGACGACGCCTTCCGCACGGTCAACTACTGGGCCTCGCACGAGGCGCTGCTCATGGAGTACGAGCAGGCCCTCACTCGCATCGACTCCCGCACCGGGCTGGCCTACGGCACGTCGGGCCACCTGCTCTGGATCGGCGAACGCACCCGCCAGCTCGACGGCGCCCACGTCGAACTGCTCAGCCAGCTGCGCAACCCGATCGGTATCAAGCTCGGCCCGTCGACCACGCCGCAGCAGGCCCGTGACCTCGTCGAGCGCCTCGACCCCGACCTCGAGCCCGGGCGACTCACGCTCATCACCCGCATGGGCGCCGACAAGGTGCGCGACGTGCTGCCCCCGCTGGTGGAGGCCGTCGAGAACACCGGACGGAAGGTGGCCTGGGTCTGCGACCCGATGCACGGCAACACCTACTCCACGGCCAAGGGCTACAAGACTCGCGCGTTCCCCGTCATCTGGGACGAGGTGGACGGCTTCTTCGACGTCCACGCCGAGCTGGGGACGTGGCCCGGAGGCGTCCACATCGAGCTGACGGGCAACGACGTCACCGAGTGCGTCGGCGGCGTCGACGAACTCGACGAGGACGCACTCGCCGACCGCTACGAGACCGCCTGCGACCCGCGCCTGAACCGCAACCAGGGCATCGAACTGGCGTTCTACCTGGCCGAGCGCCTGAAGCAGGACATCGCCCGCCGCGGCTTCAACCCCGTGCAGGACTTCGAGCACCAGGAGATGTGATGGTCGACCTCCGGTCCGACACGCTCACGCAGCCGTCGGACGCCATGCGCGCGGCCATGCTCGCCGCACCGGTGGGGGACGACGTCTACGCCGAGGACCCGACCATCGCCGAGCTGGAGGCCCGCACGGCCGCCCTGCTCGGCCACGAAGCCGGACTGTTCTGCGCGACCGGGTCGCTGGCGAACGTGCTCGGCGTCGCCCAGCACGTCCGACCCGGTCAGGAGGTGCTCTGCGAGTCGGGCGCCCACATCGCCCGCGCCGAGATGGGCGCCCACGGCGCGCTGCACGGCCTCACGATGCGCACCTGGACATCGAATGCCGGTCGGCTCGTCGCCGACGACGCGCTCGCGATGCTCGCCGTCGAATGCGGCCCCTACCTGGTCGAGACGGCCTGCGTCGCGGTGGAGGACACCCACAACTTCGGCGGCGGCACCGTGCAGGACTACGACCAACTGGTCGCCGTCACAGACGGAGCCCGCGCC
>CALMPQ010000473.1 GCA_937872005.1 uncultured Propioniciclava sp. | reverse complement strand
TGCCGCTGGTTCTCGATCTTGACCACCTGCTCGATGGTCTGCCCGGCGTCCGAAAGCTGCTGCTCGATCCAGTTCAACGGCAGCGCCAGCGCCGGCCCCCGCCCCTGCAGGCGGCGGGCGATCTCGGCGACGAAGGCGCTGTCCAGCGGCGGGTTCGAGCGCGCCATGTCGGCGACCGACAGGATCAGGTCCTCGGGCTCGCCCGGGAAGACCGCGCCGTCGGGCAGGTTCAGGTCGCCCGCGGTGACCTGCTGGCCGACCTCGAGCGCGGTGACGTCGATCTCGATCTGGGCCGGGATGTTGGTGGCCTCGGCCTCGAGGGTGATGGACTGCTGGTCCATCGTGACGATGCCCTCCTTGACCTCACCGAGGATGACGAGCGGCACCTCGACGGTGACCTTCTCGCCCTTCTTCACGATGAGCAGGTCGACGTGCTCGAGGAAGCCCTTGAGCGGGTCGCGCTGCACCTGCTTGGGCAGGGCGAGCTGGGCCTTGCCGCCGTCGATCGTGATCGACAGCAGGGCGTTGGCGGTGCGCAGCGCGAGCAGGGTCTCGTGGCCGGGCAGGGCGATGTGGACGGGGTCGGCGCCGTGGCCGTAGATGACCGCGGGCACCTTGCCCTCGCGGCGCAGGCGGCGCGACGCGCCCTTGCCGAACTCGGCGCGCGTGTCGGCGGCGAGCTTGATCTCGTTGGACGTCATTGGGTTCTCCTCAACCTTGCAGTTCTTCCTGGGCTGGCAAGGGAGTCACACTCACACTCGTCGATCACGGGCTCACACGGCCCCTCGCCAAGACTCGACCACGATACCGGACGCCGTGGCGGCCGGGCCAATCGCCTACAGGTGGGCCCCGTCGAACAGGCTGGTGACCGAACCGTCCTCAAAGATCTGGCGGATCGCCTCGGCGATCAGCGGCGCGATCGACAGCACGGTGAGCTTGGGGATGTTCACCTCGTCGCTGATCGGCAGCGTGTTGGTGACAATGATCTCCTCGAACGGCGACGCGTTGAGGCGCTCGACGGCCGGGCCCGACAGGATCGGGTGGGTCGCGGCGGCGATGACCTTGGCCGCGCCGTGGTCCTTGAGCGTCTGGGCGGCGGCGCAGATGGTGCCGGCGGTGTCGATCATGTCGTCGACCAGCAGGCACACGCGGCCCTCGACCTCACCGACGACCTCGCCGACGGCGACCTCGTTGGCCTTGTTCGGGTCGCGGCGCTTGTGGATGATCGCCAGCGGGGCACCGAGCTTGTCGGTCCACGCGTCGGCGAGGCGGACCCGGCCGGCGTCGGGCGAGACCACGGTCAGGTTGTCGGAGCCGTACTTCTGCTGGATGTACTCCAACAGCACGGGCAGCCCGATCAGGTGGTCGACCGGGCCGTCGAAGAAGCCCTGGATCTGCGAGGCGTGCAGGTCGATCGACATGAGGCGGTCGGCGCCGGCGGTCTTGTACAGGTCGGCGATCAGGCGGGCCGAGATGGGCTCGCGGCCGGCGTGCTTCTTGTCCTGACGGCCGTAGGGGTAGAACGGCGACACCACGGTGATGCGCTTGGCCGAGGCCCGCTTCAGCGCGTCGACCATGATGAGCTGCTCCATCAGCCACTCGTTCACCGGGGCGCAGTGGGACTGCAGCACGAAAGCGTCCGCGCCGCGCACCGACTCCTCGAACCGCACGTAGATCTCGGAGTTCGCGTACGTCAGCGCGCGCGTCGGCACGAGGTCGACGCCGATGAGGGACGCCACCTCCTCCGCCAACTCGGGGAAGGCGCGCCCGGAGGCGAGGATGAGGTGCTTCTCGGACTGGCGCTTGATCCCCGTCACTGCAG
Source organism: uncultured Propioniciclava sp. (assembly GCA_937872005.1). GTDB lineage: Bacteria > Actinomycetota > Actinomycetes > Propionibacteriales > Propionibacteriaceae > Propioniciclava. The sequence continues at coordinate 2,175 of CALMPQ010000473.1, read as the reverse complement.
GTGCGTCCCTTCGTTCTTCGCGCTCGCCTGGAGGGCGGCCTGGTGGGTCGGCGTTCCGGCCCGACGCGACTCCACCCAACCGGGGATATTACGCTGCTGGCCCCGTGCGATGGCCAGTTCGCCCGGCCCCACGTCCTCGGTGACCGCGGAACCCGCGGCAACAAAGGCCCCGTCGGCGACCGTCACCGGCGCGACGAGCACCGAGTTGGAGCCGACGAAGCTCTGCGCGCCGACCGCCGTGCGGTTCTTGGTGACCCCGTCGTAGTTGGCCACGATCACGCCGGCACCGATGTTGGCGCCCTCCCCCACCTCGGCATCGCCGATGTAGGCGAGGTGGGACGCCTTCGCCCCCTCCCCGATCCGGGCGTTCTTGGTCTCGACGAAGGTGCCGATCTTGCCGCCGGCGCCCAGTTCGGTGCCGGGCCGGAGGTGGGCGAAGGGGCCGACCGCGGCGTCCGCCCCGATGGTGGCGAGCACGACGTGGGACCGGACGACGGTCGCGCGCTCACCCACCTCGGCGTCCAGCAGCGTGGTGTCGGGGCCGATGGTGGCACCCGACGCGATGGAGGTGGCGCCCTCCAGGCTGGTGCCGGGCAGGATCGTCACGTCGGGCGCGATGTCCACGGTGTCGTGCAACCACGTCGTGGCCGGGTCGACGATCGTGACACCCGCACGCTGCCACTTCTCGACGAGCCGGTTGTTGTACTCGCGGTTCATCACCGACAGCTGGACGCGGTCGTTGACGCCCTCGGTCTGCCAGCGGTCGGCCAGCACCATCGAGTGCACGTTGAGGCCCTGGCTGCGCGCGAACTTCACCACATCGGTCAGGTACAGCTCGCCCTGGGCGTTGTCGGTGGTCAGCGAGGCCAGGCCGGCACGCAACACGTCCGCCTCGAAGACGTAGATGCCGGCGTTGATCTCGGTGATCGCCGCCTGCTCGGGGGTGGTGTCCTTCTGTTCGACGATCGCAGCGACCTGATCGCCGTCAGCGTCGCGGACGATGCGGCCATAGCCGTGGGGGTCGTCGAGCACCGCGGTCAGCAGCGTGACTGCATCGCCGTGCGCGCGGTGCGCCTCGACGAGCTCGATGAGGGTCTCTCCGGTCAGCAGCGGTACGTCGCCGTAGGTGACGACGACCTCGCCCTGCAGGTCGGCGATGGGCTCGAGGCCGCAGCGCACGGCGTCCCCAGTGCCGTTCTGGTTCTCCTGCACGGCGGTGACCACATGGGGGGCGATCTCGTGCAGGTGCGCCTCGACCTGCTCGCGCTGGTGGCCGACGACGACTACGAGGTTCTCGGGCGTGAGCGCGTCGGCGGCGCTGATCGCGTAACTGAGCATCGACCGCCCGGCTACCTGGTGCAGCAGCTTCGACGTGGTGGACTTCATGCGGGTGCCCGCACCCGCTGCCAGCACCACGACGCCCGCGACGCCCCTTGCCTGCTCGCCCATGCTCCACTCCTCGGTCTTGGCGGCACTCGGGACTCATCCTAGGCCCCGTTCCCGAACCACGCGCAGGCCCTCTGGTCACCGATACCGTGCCGCCATGGGTCGCGCGTTTACGCTGCGTTTGCGCTCGACCGGCTGAATGGGGCAAGGACCCCCTCGACGAAAGCGAGCCACCACATGTCGGTCGTCCCCCGCACGTCCCCCCGGCCCGGACGCCTCCTGGCCGCCGCAACAGCCCTGACCCTGGCCCTCACGCTGGGCGCCTCCGTGGCACCGGCCCAGGCCAACGGCATCGACACCACGAGCCGGCAGGCCGTCACGAGCGCCTACCTGACCCGGTACAAGCCGGCCCGGGCGACGCCCATCCCAGAGACGGGCACGGTCCTCGACCGGTGCGTGACCGGCACCGAGAGCGCCGCGGTGCGCAATGCCACCCTCTCGACGGTCAACTTCTACCGCGGGATGGGTGGCCTTGACCCCGTCACCTTCGACGCCGGCCTCTCGGCGAAGGCCCAGAAGTCGGCGCTGTACATGCTGGCCAACGGGTACCTCACGCACCACCCCTCGGGGGGCAACTGCTTCAGCACGGACGTGTACGACGCCGCCAACAACGGCAACCTGACCCTGTTCATGGGCAGCGGCCTTCGCCCGGCGCCCGGTCTCTACGCGGGGGCCGCCGGGCCGGCCGCGATCGACAACTACATGGTCGACGAAGCGGCGAACAACCAC
>CALMPQ010000472.1 GCA_937872005.1 uncultured Propioniciclava sp. | reverse complement strand
CCGGGCGTCCTCGGTCGACTGGGTGCTCTCGACGGACGCCGCGGGCGTCCGTCGCCTGACCGACGCCGCGGCCGAGGTCACCCCGCAGGCGGTGCCGGCCGACACACGGCAGGCGCTCGCCGACCTGTACAACCTCGCCAACTCCACCGCGACCACCCCCGCCCCGTGGTGGCAGTCCCCGCCGGAGGACGACGTGAACATCATCACCCTGCGCCCCGCGCCGGTGCCGCCCAGGCCAACCGGCCCGCGTCTCAACCTGCTCGGCCCCGTCGAACTGGTCGACTGTGCAGGGGAGGTACCTACCCGCGCGGTGCGCCAGTGCGTCGAGTACTGCGCGTGGCTGCTGCTGCACCCCGGCTCCTCGCCCGTGGCGATGACGCAGGCCCTCGTCGTGGCGGACGGGACGCGGCGCTCCAACATGAGCCGCCTGCGCACCTGGCTCGGCGCCGACGCGTCAGGTGCCCTGTACCTGCCCGACGCCTACTCGGGGCGCATCGAGCTGCACGAGCAGGTCACCTCCGACTGGGAGGAGCTCCTCCTGCTCACGGCGGGCGGCGTCAACCGGCTCACCCTCGACCGGCTCCTCGCCGCGCTCGAACTCGTGCGCGGAGCGCCGTTGGCCGACGCCGCCCCGGGCCAGTGGGGGTGGGCGGAGGAGTTCCGCAGCGACGCCTCCGCGTTGATCCGCGACGTCGGGGTGGTGGCCGCGCGGCTCGCCCGCGAGCGGGGTGACCTCGACACCGCGCGCTGGGCCACCAACCGTGCGCTGGCTGCGGCCCCCGACGACGAGTTGCTGCTGGGTGAGCGGATTCGGACCGAGCATGCGGCGGGGCGGGCCGACGAGGTGCAGCGCCTCGTCACGCGGGTCACGCGGACGGCGCGGGCCCTGGCGGTCGACCTGCTCCCCGAGACCGTCGACCTGTGCCAGGAAGTGCTCGAGGGACGGCTGCGCGCGCGGGCCTGAGGTCACAGGGGGAAGTTGAGCATCCCCGACGTCACGATCCACACGCCGAAGGTCGTCAGCAGCATGGCGATGACGACGAGCACGACGACCAGCCGCGTGGCCAGGCCGTGACGGGGGCGTCCGGCGTGGTCATCGGGATGCTCGCGGAGTTCCTCGGGCAGGTCGAGGTGGTCGTGGCTCACATGCCCACCCAGAGGAACGCCGCGGCCATCAGGAAGACGCCGCCGCCGATCGCCAGCGCGGCGAGCACACCGAGGGTGATCGCCACGATCTTGAACCAGTCCGGCCCGCCCCGGTCCGCCATCAGGGTGACTCGCGGCGGGAGCGGAGGTGGTACAGCAGCCAGGGAAGCTCGGTCTGCACGGCGTCCACCCCGAGGTCCAACAGGCGCGACCAGGCCGAGGACGGGCTCTCGGCGATGGCCTTCTCGTCGTCGTAGCCGGCGAACAGGGGGATGCCGGTGGTGAGGGTCTCGGAGTTCACCCAGGTGAGGAGGTGGTCGCGGCGCAGCTGGTCCATGACGTCGCGGGAGAACCAGGGGGCGTCGTCGTCGTGGGCGATGATCTCGACGCCGACGAGGTTGATCTCGGGGTCGAGGATCGGCAGGCTGCGCACCTCGTCGAGGGTGTAGCAGATCGCCAGGACCGGGAACTTGGTGCGGTGCTGCCGGAGCCGGTCGAGGGCCTGGGACTCCCAGGCGGGGACCTTCAGCAGGATCTGGTCGGCCATGCCGATGCCGTCGAGGACGCGCAGCAGGGTCGGCCACCGCCACCACGAGCGGTCGAGCGCGAAGACGACCGGGCGGTCCTTGAACTGGACCAGCAGGTTGGTGAGGCGCTCCACGGGCTGGCGGCGGCCCGGACGGTCCTTCCAGTGGTAGGACAGTTCACCGATCTCCCCGGCGGTCATGGTCTGGATGTTGCGGTCGACGCCCAGGTACTCGGCCTCGAACCCGTCGTGGAAGGCGAAGAAGACGTGGTCGACGCTGCTGGAGACGTCGATCTTGACGATGTCGGCGCCCGAGAGCAGGGCCGCGCGCACCGCCAGGGTGGTGTTCGAGGGGATGCTGCCGACGCTGACGCCTCCGTGGGAGACCACCAGGGGGTGATGCGCCTCGGTGAGGCGGTTGAGCAAACCATTGGTCTCGGCGTGGTTCTCGGCTCCGAACAAAGCGACACTCCTTGTCACGGGCTACTAGCCCGTGGATCGTGTGAGCACCCACCAGTCTACGTGGGTCGATGGCTGTTTCGCGGGTCGGGCTGGCCGTCCATCGGGGCAGGCGACACGGTGGGCATTCATGGAAGGATGGGAGGGCCTGCGACGAAGGAGTGGAAATGGCCGAGTTCCTCTACGAAGACATGCTTCCGATCGGTGCCGACGAGACGCCCTATCGCCTCGTGACCAAGGAAGGCATCGAGACCGTCGAGGGGCCCGACGGCCGCCAGTTCCTGAAGATCGCGCCCGAGGTGTTCGAGCAGCTCGCCGAGGTCGCCATGCACGACATCGCGCACTACCTCCGCCCGGCGCACCTCGCCCAGCTGCGGAAGATCATGGACGACCCCGAGGCGTCCGACAACGACAAGTTTGTGGCACTCGACCTGCTGAAGAACGCCAACATCGCCGCCGGCGGCATCCTGCCGATGTGCCAGGACACGGGCACCGCGATCGTGATGGGCAAGCGCGGCCAGCACGTGCTCACCGAGGGTACCGACGAGAAGCCGCTGAGCAAGGGCATCTACGACGCCTACACCAAGCTCAACCTGCGTTATTCGCAGAACGCCCCCATCACCATGTGGGAGGAGAAGAACACCGGCTCGAACCTGCCCGCGCAGATCGAGCTGTACGCCGACACCGCTCCGGGGCACGAGAACCAGTACAAGTTCCTGTTCATGGCCAAGGGTGGCGGGTCGGCCAACAAGAGCTACCTGTTCCAGGAGACCAAGGCGGTGCTCAACGAGAACGCGATGATGGCGTTCCTCGACGAGAAGCTGCGCGCCCTCGGCACCGCGGCCTGCCCGCCGTACCACCTCGCGATCGTCGTCGGCGGCACCTCGGCCGAGTTCGCGCTGAAGACCGCGAAGTATGCCTCGGCGAAGTACCTCGACACCCTGCCGACCTCGGGCTCGATCAGCGCTCACGGCTTCCGTGACGTGGAGTTCGAGCAGAAGGTGCTGAAGCTCACCCAGGACTTCGGCATCGGCGCCCAGTTCGGCGGCAAGTACTTCTGCCACGACGTGCGCGTGATCCGCCTGCCGCGCCACGGCGCCTCGTTGCCGGTGGCGATCGCGGTGAGCTGCTCGGCCGACCGCCAGTGCCTGGCCAAGATCACGCCCGAGGGCGCGTTCATCGAGCAGCTCGAATTCGAGCCGTCGCAGTACATGCCCGAGGTGGTTCCGGCCGATCTGGACGCCGAGGCGTCCGGCGTGTCGGGCACCGGCAAGGGGGCCGCGGTGAAGATCGACCTGGGCCGCCCGATGGACGAGATCCTCGCCGAGCTCTCCAAGCACCCGGTGAAGACCCGCGTGCAGCTGACCGGCACGGTGGTCGTGGCGCGCGACATCGCCCACGCCAAGATCAAGGAGCGCCTCGACGCCGGCGAGGACATGCCCCAGTACCTCAAGGACCACCCGGTCTACTACGCCGGGCCGGCGAAGACCCCGGCCGGCATGGCGTCAGGTTCCTTCGGGCCGACGACCGCGGGGCGCATGGACTCCTACGTCGAACAGTTCCAGGCCGCGGGCGGGTCGAAGGTCATGCTGGCCAAGGGCAACCGCTCGAAGGCCGTGACCGACGCATGCGCGACGCACGGTGGTTTCTACCTCGGTTCGATCGGTGGCCCGGCCGCGCGCCTGGCGCAGGACTGCATCAAGTCGGTCGAGGTGCTGGAGTACCCCGAGCTCGGCATGGAGGCTGTCTGGAAGATCGAGGTCGAGGACTTCCCGGCCTTCATCGTGGTCGACGACAAGGGCAACGACTTCTTCGCCGAGGTCACCAAGCCCGTGCTGCTCCAGGTGCAGAAACGACTCTGACGCATCGCCTCCCTGCCTGCGGGCCATGAGCACCGAGAGATTGCAGACGTTCATCTAGGTCTGTTGCGGAAGCTGAGATGAAGTCATTGTGAATCTTCGTGTGAAACTCTTGCGGAATCAAGTATCGTCTGCGTCATGGCTTATCGTCAACGGGTTGTGGATCGTCTCCTGCCCGGCTACCTAGCGGCCTTCGGGGCGGTCGTCCTCGAGGGTGCCCGCGCCGCTGGGAAGACGGCCACGGCTCTCCAGCACAGCCGTAGTTCGGTGCGACTGGATGCCTCCCCTTCCTTGCTCGAGGTGGCCGACCTCAGCCCCGAGCTGATCCTGGAGGGGGACGTCCCTCGTCTGGTTGACGAATGGCAGCTGGCCCCCTCTCTGTGGAACGTGATTCGCCATGAGGTGGACTTCCGCCAGGCCAAGGGTCAATTCATCCTGTCCGGGTCGGCCACCCCCGAGGACGACGTGACGCGCCATACCGGGGCCGGGCGGTTCGGTCGCCTGCGGCTGCGTCCCATGAGCCTTTACGAGGTGGGCGCCTCCTCCGGTGCGGTCTCCCTTGCGGAACTCGTGGCGGGCGCCGGGCGTGTTGGCGCGGCGAGTGGGCTGAGCTACCGCGACATGGCGGTTCATGCCGTCCGTGGGGGGTGGCCCGGCTTGCTGGGCGTGCCCGATGACGCTGCTGCGCTGGCGAACGCGTCCTACCTGGACGACTTGATCAGGATCGAGCTGCCGACCGCGGCCGACGTGCGCCACGACCCGATCCGCGTGCGGCGTCTCGTCGAATCGCTGGCGCGCAACGTGGCCACCGAGGCGAAGATCGTGAGCCTGGCTGCGGATGTGAATGCTGATGGTGGTGACACACACGCCACAACACTCCGTGTCTACCTGGACGCGCTCGAGCGAGTCTTCGCCGTGGAGCCGCAACCGGCGTGGAACGTCGCCCTGCGGTCGAGATCAAGACTGAGGACGACGGCGAAGGTGCACTTCGTCGATCCTTCCCTCGCGTGTGCGGCCCTGCGTGTGGGAGCTGATCGTCTGGCCCGTGACGTGGACTATTTCGGGTGTGTGTTCGAGTCCATGGTGGTGCGTGACCTGCGCGTGTACGCGTCGCTGGATCGCGGCGAGGTGTTCCACTACCGGGACAACACGGGGCTGGAGGTCGACGTGGTGATCGAGTTTCCTGGTGGTGGGTGGGGTGCGGTCGAGGTGAAGCTGGGTGAGCAACGGCTGGCCGACGCTGAAGCCAGCTTGCTGAAACTCGCTCGGGAGAGGGTGGACACGGCGCTCGTCGGTGAACCCGCCTTCTTGGCGGTGGTGACGGCTGGCCAATTCGCGCGCACTCTTCCCTCAGGGGTCCATGTCATCCCCCTCGCCACGCTGGGGCCGTGATGCCTGCGCATCCCTTTCGGGAGGTCCGCGCGCACTTCGATGACGCCACGATCACCGTCTACCAGGCCTACTCACCTGCGATCGCGGGACGCCGCGGTGGCGGTCGGCACTTTCGTGGCGCCGTTCAAACGCGACCGGATGACGTGGATCAAGCCGTCCTTCTTCTGGATGATGTACCGCTCCGGGTGGGCCACCAAGCTCGGTCAGGAGCGCGTCCTGGCAGTGCGGATGAGTCGCGTGGGGTTCGACCGGGCGCTGGAGCTGGCATCCCTGAGCCACTTTGAGGCGGACGTACACGGCACGCATGAGGCGTGGCGGCGCGCCAAGGAGGCCAGTCCGGTGTGTGTCCAGTGGGATCCCGAGCGGGATGCCGACCTGCAGCCGCTGTCGTGGCGCGCCATCCAGATTGGACTCGGCCCCCGGGTGGTCGACGCCTACGTGGACGAATGGATCCTGCGCATCGACAATGTCACCGATGTGGCACGCCGTGCGGAGGCGGGAGACCTCAGCGCGGTGCCGGTGGAACGGCCCTATCCGGTGTCCGCGGCGGTTGCTGCGCGTCTGGGGATGGGTGCACCCACGGGGCTAGGATGAGCCACTTCGCGGGAGCTGGCGTCAACCGTGTTGCGGTTCTGAGATGGTGCTCGCGCCTGATGCCGTGAGGAGCCATTCAAGGGCACCGAGAGCGGTCGGCCAGCCCTCCACCTCGACAGCGATCGTGGCGTCGAACTCCGAGGTTGGCTGCGCATCCCACCACCACGTGCGTTCCTGAGGCTCCATCCAGGACAGCCACTCCTGGAGCGTCCACCCCCGTTCTCGTTCTGCAACGACCTTGCCCGCGTGGTCGAGCGTCCGCCACCACGCCAGCCACCGTTCTCGCTCCGCTGCCGTGGGTTCGGGCGCGCACGCCTGGACAAACCACGCCGGCACGTGTGCTTCGGGCTCTCGCCTGAAGCCCCCTGCTTTGGGACCAGGACGTGGGCCAGCACCTCCCTGGCCCGGACCAGCACGTCGGCCACCCCGGAAGGAGCATGCACATGCACCGTCACAAGACCCGATCGTCCCGGTCGCTGACCTGGTGCCGGGCCCTGGAGGAGGCGCACCCGTTCGTCGTTCATGGAAGCCATTGTCATGGAGCCACCACCGTCCACTGCCAGGGATCGCGGCGTCGACCAACCCGGGGAACTCGCTGGAGCGCAGGCCGAACGAGCTGTCGGTCCTGGTGGTGTCCACCTGGAACACGGGATTGCCCCTGGCTTGCGCTTCTGGCGCTGCGCGATTCCGGATCGAGTCGGCGTAGGAGTCCGGCACGTCGAAGGCCTTGATCTCTGTCCCGTCGAATCCTTGGGCCAGCCGCTGCTCGAGGAAGGCGTCGGCCCTCGGACGATCCCCGAAGTTCGGGAAGAGGACATTGTCCCCCTGGACGGCGACGTTCCCCGACCCATCGATGCCCAAGCGTGCGTTGTCGGGGCTCTCGGGCTCGAGGAAGTTGCCGGTGGCGGTGTTGACCGGGTCGTTGGCGTAGCCGGTGGTCGGCGGGGCGCCGTAGGCCTGGGGCGGGTCGATCTGCAGGTCCTGGCGCTCGGCGTGGACGCCGGCCGCGACGGCGTTCGCCCACGTGACGTCGTTGCCGTTGGCCGTCAGGTACGCGTCGAAGCCGGCCCAGACGCCGTCGGCGGACAGGGATCCCCAACCGCAGCCGCTGGTGAAGGAGGAATAGGCGTCCCGCAGCAGGCCGGGGTGTGGGGCGAGGCCCTCGTAGGCGCCGGCCGAGTTCGTGGCGAACGACCGTAGGTTGGCGGGGCGGGCGGATGACGTGCCGCTCCCGCTCTGGCCCTCGAGCGGCTGACGCGGGGTGGTGGAGGCCTGCGCGTAGGTCAGCGTGATCGGCTGGGCGGGCGGACCGACGGGCGGATCCTCTCCGCCGAAGATCAAATCGCGCCCCTGTTCGAGCCGGTTGCGGTCGTCCTGCCGCTGCTTCCACTCGCGAGCCGTCTGGCGGCGCTGCTGCTCGCTGCGGGCCTCACGGGAGAGCTGCTCGGCGCCGCTGGCCACCTCACGCAGGCGCGCCGCGAGCAGCGAGGCGTCGGACGCCTGGACCTGCCCGTTCTGCGCGAAGAGCTGGGAGTAGTAGCCCTGGAAGTCCTCCAGACCGTGCTGCACCCAGGCAGCACGGCCGGGGGCCTGGTTGTCGATGGCGTTGGCGGCGGCGCGGCACCGGCTGGCGAGCAGCGAGGCGGCGCCGTGGTTGAAGCGGACATCCTCGGCGATGCCCTGCATCACGTCAGCCATGGTCGAACCTCCGGGCCCGGTGGGGGTGGGTCGCGGGGTTCCGCGGCGGGCCACCCTCAGGCTAACGGCTGGGGTTCAGTGGTTGAGGGTTATCCACAGGGGAGCACTCCCCGTCACCCGGGACCGGCCCGTCCCCAGTCGCTGCGGGGCATCGCGAACTGCCGGTAGAAGGTGCGGCGGTCGAGGTACCACGCGTCCTCGCCGCGGCCGGTCTCGGTCAAGCCGATGCGTTGCAGGATGCGCACGGAGGCCTCGTTCGCATCGGCCGCCTCGGCCCAGATCTCGTCGAGCCCCAGCACGTCGAACCCGTGGGCCAACCCGGCCAGCGCCAACGCCGTGCCCAACCCGCGCCCCCAGCGCTCGCGCCCGCCGACGAGGTAGCCCAGCTCGCGGCGGCCGGGTTCGGAGCCGTGCAGGTCGACATAGCCGATCAGCTCGCCGTCCAGCACCCCCGCCAGCCGGATGAGGTCCGCCGGCAGGTCGCGCACCAACTCGACCCAGCGCACCCGTCGCTCGGCCGGGTCGAGGTCGCGCGACCAGCCGGCCTCGTCGCAGAACAGCAGGTCATCGCCCCAGGCCGCGATCACCTCGGCATCCAGGGGTTCGAGCGGGCGCAGCAGGACGCCCACGCGTCAGGCCTCGTCGTCCCCGTAGGCCACCTCGGCGGCCGGGTCGGCCTGCTCCTGCGCCAGTCGCTCGTCGATCGTCTCCTCGACGCCGGGCTCGTCGGTGTGCAGGGCCGCATCGACCGGCATGGCCGGGTCGTCGGGGACCATGGTCGCGGCGTCCGCGCCGTCGTAGACCATCTCGGAGGTGTCGAGGTCCTCGGCCGTCACCTCGCCGTAGGGGCGGTTGGCGTCGGCGGCCGCCACCGCGTCGGGGTCCTCGAGGCCGTCCAGGCTGCCGTCGTTCGCGTCGATGCTCATGCGCCCAGCCTGACAAGCCCGAACGCCGGTTTCAAGGGTTGGATGCGGAACCGTGCGGTGAGCTACTCGGGGCTGCTCGCGTTGATGCCGCTGACGCCGGCGACGATCTCCTCACGCGTGCCAGGGGGCAACGGCGTGCCGTTGAAGTGCAGCACCAGCTGGTCGATCTGGCGTCCGTCGGGGCCGAGGGTCTCGGCGTGGCGGCGCGCCTCGTCAACCGTGGCGAACTTCATCACGGTGAGGTACTCGTTGCCGACCGCCTGCACGCAGGTGACGGGCGGCACGCACACCCGTGCGGTGCGGTCTGCGGCATCGAGATAGGGCCAGTCGGGGTTGGGCGGCTCGCGCGTGAATCGGTCCACCAAGTCGATCTGGCCGCGACTCCACGCGTCTGACAGCAGGGTCGTGGTCAGGTGGACGGTTCCAGCGACTGCCAGGACCGCCAGCGTCGCCACTAGGGCGATCACGCTCCACCGTGATCCACCGGTGGGCCCGTCAGGCATGCGCACCACGACCTCTCAGGAAGGAGTTCACCCGCGCGATGTAGCCGGGTCGGTCCTCGAAGTAGCCGCCGCAGTGGTCGGCGCCCGGGAAGGTGACGAAGGTGCAACCGGGGCCGGCGGCGTCCGCGAGTTGCTCGGCGTGTGCGTACGGGATCACCCGGTCGCGGTCCCCGTGCAGCAACAGCACCGGCCGCGGGGCGAGCCGTGCGATGGCGTCCAACGGACGCACCTGGGCGTAGGAGTACCCGTAGCGCAGACGGTTGACGAGGTCGGCCAGCGGCAGGATCGGCCGCGACGGCAGCCGGTGGCGGCGATAGTTCGCGGCGACCACGTCGCCCATCGTCGCGAACGGCGAGTCGAGCACGAAGGCATCCACGCGCGCGTCGCCCGCCCCCGCCAGGATCGCGGTGGACGCCCCCATCGAGAACGCCACCACGGCCACCTTCGCGCTCGGACGCCGCCCGACCGCGAGGTCGATGGCCGCCCGCAGGTCGCCCTGCTCGTGGTGCGACAGGGACTGTGGTCCGTCGTCGGAGTCACCATTGCCACGGAAGTCGAACAGCAGCACCGTGTGCCCCGCCCGCCACAGGCCCGACCCGATGCCGAGCATGTCGGACTTCGTACCCCGGTGGCCGTGGGCGCACACGACCACCCACTCCGAGCCGGGGGCGTCCAGCCACCAGCCCGCCAGACCGACCCCGTCGCCGGAGGTGAACGTGACATCCTCGGCGTCGGCGCGCACCTCGAAGGGGGTGAAGGCGTAGGCGGGCCACGGTCGGCGGGGGCCGTTGAGGCTCCACGCCGTGAACCCGGCCACGCCCAGCGCGCCCAACCCGGCGCCCGCGGCGAGTGTGCCCACGGCGGTGGCGAGTCTGCGCATGCCCCGACGTTAGCTCAGCCGATCCGGTCCAGTGCGTCCGCCTCGATCGCCCCCTTGTACAGCTTTCCGCCCGCGACCAGCGACGGGATCGTGACGGTGCGGATCTCGTCGTCCACCACGCGCATGCCCGCGACGATCGCCTCGTCCACCTCATCGGACGCCGCGAACTCGGCCACCTCGGCCACCGCAGCGGCTTCGTAGCCGGCCTCGGCCAACCAGGCGTGCAGTTGGGCCTCGGCCTCAGGTTCCGACGCGGTCTCGTTGAACCAGACCTGCCAGCCGGTCCCATCCGGGCGGACGCCGGTGAACATCTGCTTCAGGATGAACCAGTCGGTCGGGTTGGCGGCGTTCACCCCGCGCTCGGTCTCGAGCAGCCGCACGGCCGTCAGGTACTGCGCCACCAGCGGGGAGTGCTGGAAGCGCGGCACCAGGCCCTTGCCGATCGGGTAGACGATGTAGGTGATGTTGTGCTTCTCGGCGAACTGCGAGCCCTCGACCGCGCCGACGAGCTTCGCGCAGAACTGGCAGCCCGGGTCGATGACTTCCAGCGCGGTGGGCAGGCCCTCGCGGAACCCGCCGTCGTAGCTGGCGGCCGGGATGACGTAGTCGGTGGCGTCCCACGTGCGGAAGGCGCCGGGGATGGCGGCGACGGCGTCCGCGATGTCGGTGGCCTCGTTGCCGAAGGCGGCCACGACGTCGCCGCGCAACAGCGACTGGGTGAACGTCGGCTGGGCCGCACCGATGCCGCAGCCCTGCGTCGACGACAGCGAGCAGGCCACCGGGTCGACCTTGTCGCAGGTGCCGTAGACGCCGAGGTAGAGCATGCTGCGCGCCACGATGTACAGGCTGATGACCAGCGAGGCCATCATGACCCACGCGACCACCTCGATGCCGACCGATGCCGGCCCCACCAGCCGGGGCGAGCGCAGGGCGACGGGGGCGAGGAGGGAGTCCTTGATCTCCTCCCGGAAGGCGCTGTCACACGGGCGGAACGTCACCCGCCGCGAGAAGCACCCCCATGCGCGACCGAGCAGCTTGCGGTACTTCGCCGACACGGCCGACAGCACCAGCACCACGAAGAAGGCGACGATGCAGAGCATTCAGAGCCCCTTCATGAGGGGCGACATCGTCGCAAGGGCCTTCTCGATGTCGGCGGCCGTGTTGTGCGCGCCCAGGCTGAACCGCACCAGGGGCGCGTACCCCTCGCGCTCGACCAGCCAGTGGTGCGCGCAGAAGTGCCCGCTGCGCACCATCACCCCGGCCTTCGACAGGAACGTCGCCAGCCGGTGCCCGTCGACCCGCTCGGGCAGCACGGTGACCAGCGGCGAGCCGTGCCTGCTGAGTACGCGCAGGTTCGGCAGGGCGCTGAGCCCCTCGTGCAGCGCGCCCGCCAGCTCGCGCTCGCGTGCCTCGCGGCCCTCGTCCGGACGCCGACCGCCCAGCCCCAGCCACTCCAGTGCCGCGCCGAGGGCGATGATCTCTCCCCAGGCCTGCAGGCCGGGTTCCAGGCGGGAGTGCGGCTCGTCGTAGAGCTCATAGTCGCCCTCGTGCACGGCGGTGACCTGGCCGCCACCGATGAACGAGACGTCGAGGCCCAGCAGCAACTCGCGCGTCGCCGCGACAACACCCAACGAGGCCCCGTACGCCTTGTGCGCCGAGAAGCACACCGCATCGGGGGTGAGCCCGCGCAACAAACCGGGGGCGTGGCCGAACGCCTGGGCGGCGTCCACGATCACGATGCCGCCGCCGCGCTGGGTGCGGGTGATGAGGTCGGCCAGGTCGGTCGTTGCGCCGTCCACGTTGTTCATCGCCGACACCACGACCACCGCGTCGGCCACGTCGGCGTCGGTGAGGACCAAGGTGCCGTCGGGCGTCCGGTCGAGCAGCACCCGCTCGACCCCCGCCCGGCGCGCGTACGCCATCGTCGACAGGAACACCGAGTTGTGCTCGGTGTGCGTGGTCACCACGCGCCGGAACCGACCAGTCGGCAGCTGGTTCAGCAGCAGGTTGATGCCGTAGGTCGTGTTCAGCGTGAAGCTCGTCGCGTAGCGGCGGGCCGGCAGGCCGAGGGCCGCCAGGACGGCATCCCGGGTCGCCTCGACCTGCTCGTCGACCTGCTTGCCCCAGGCGTAGCGCACGCGGTCACCGCAGGCGTTGTGGGTGGTGTAGTAGTCGGTCAGGGCGTCGATGACCGGCTGCGGGCGCAGCGTCTGGCAGGCCGAGTCCAGGTACACCGACTCGTCGTGCAGGTACTCGAACCCGGGGCGTCCCGACGTCGCGGGCGCGGCCACCTGCCGCGCC
>CALMPQ010000471.1 GCA_937872005.1 uncultured Propioniciclava sp. | reverse complement strand
ACCGTGCGCGGCATCGGGTACGTGCTGCGCGAGACGGCCCCGTGAGCCGACTGCGCACCTTCTTCTTCGCCGCGAACCGCCCCCTGCAGGACCGGCTCGCGATCCTGATCGCCTCCGCCGTCGCCGCCGCCGTCGCGGTGACGGGCATCGCCGCCTACGCGATGACCCTGCTCACCGTCTACGACCAGTTCGACAACGAACTGGTGGAGGTGGCGTCCATCACGTCGGGCGCCCTGTCGGAGGACCTCGAGAACATGGGCGGCATCGACACCTCCGCCTGGCGGGCCGCGAACGTCATCGTCATGCTCGTGCGCTCCGACGGGCACCAGATCACCCAGCCGGGCCGCCAGACCCAACTCGTGTGGGGCGCCGACGAGCTCGCGATCGCGCGCACGTCGCAGGGTTTCTCGGCGCGCACCGGCATCGACTCCAACGGGGTGGCCACCCGCATCGTCGCTGTCCCGCTGGTCGATGGCAGCGCCCACTACGCCCTCGTGATCGGACGCCCCCTGGCCACCCAGCAGGCCATCCTGCAGACGACCGGTTTCTCGCTGCTGCTGTTCGGCGGCATCGGCGCCGCGGTCGCTGCCGCCATGGGGTACGTGATCGCGAAGTCGGGCATGGGACCCATCCGCCAGCTCTCGGACGCCGTGCTCGCCATCACCGAGACCAACAAGCTGACCCCCATCGAGATCCGCGGCGACGACGAGGTCGCCCGTCTGGGCAAGTCCTTCAACCGGATGCTGACCGCCCTGGAGAACTCCCGCGAGCGCCAACGGCGCCTCATCGCGGACGCCGGGCACGAACTCCGTACGCCGCTCACCTCGATGCGCACCAACGTCGAGCTGCTCGTCGCCGACGAGCGCCAGCACATGCTGCCCGAGGGTGCCCGTTCGGAGATCCTCCGCGACGTGGCCGCCCAGCTCGGCGAGTTCACCCAGCTCGTCGGCGACCTGGTGCAGCTCAGCCGCGAGGAGACGGTGCAGGCCGCGCCGGAACCGGTCGACCTGCGCGACATCATCAACAGCGCGCTCGACCGCGTGAAGCGCCGCGGCCCCGGCATCACGTGGAACGTGACCCTCGAACCGCTCTACCTCATCGGCGAGCCCGACGCCCTGGAGCGCGCCTTCACCAACCTCCTCGACAACGCGGTGAAGTTCTCCCCGCCCGGCGGCACCATCACCGTGGAGCTCATCGGTGACCGGTTCCGCGTCGCCGACGAGGGCCCCGGCATCGCCGAGGAGGATCTCCCGCACGTGTTCGAGCGGTTCTACCGCTCCGATGACGCCCGCACCACCCCCGGTTCGGGTCTGGGCCTGTCGATCGTGGCCCAGACGATCCAGGCGCACGGGGGCTGGGTGAAGGCGAGCCGCGCCCCGTCCGGGGGTGCCGAGTTCATCACCCGACTGCCCGGATCACCCATCCCGCCGGAGGAGGAACTGGACGACGAGGAGCTCGAGCTCTTCGACCCGCACCTCGATTGACCCACAGCCCTTGTGGACAAGTCTGGGGACAACTCGCGACGCGCCCCGTCAGCGGCACATGGCTAGCGAATTCGCCCGGGGGGCGCGTCCCCGGGGAGGGCTCCCCTCCCCACGGGTGGTCCCCTCCGGGGGGACTTGTCCACACCTTGTCCCCACGGCTGCGCCCGTGCATCACAAGGACGCGCACTGACCTTCCCTGTTGCCCTCCACGACGTTCTCCCCACCGACGGGAGCGGGGGCGTTGCCCTCGCACTGGAGGTTGCCATCGATGCGCACCCCGGTCACGACCGCCGCGCCGCCGCGCTCCAGTTGGATGTCGCCGTCGACCGACCCTCCCGTCACGGTCACGGCGGTGAACCGCTCGGCCTGGATGTTGCCGTCCACGGTCACATGGGTGGCCACCAGAGTCCCACCCGGCTGCACCTCGATGTTGCCGTCGACCCGCACGCCGGTCAGCTCGCACGTGGCGCCCGACCCGACGACGATGTTGTCGCTGTCACGCCGGCACCCGTCACCGGCCGGCGTCCCGGGCGTGGTCGTGGCGTCGGGGGTCGCGACCGGCGTCGGGCTCGGGGACACCGTGATGCCGGGGCGGCCGGGGTCGGCGGCCGGGGTCCCGCTGCATCCGGCGAGCAGCAGCACGAGCGCGGGCAGGGCGAGGAGTCGCTTGGTCATGGCGTTCATCCTCCCCCGGTCGGGTGAGAGGTCGATGAGAGACGTGCCAGAGTGGCCCCATGCCCGCCACCGCCCCACGTCGCGCCCGCACGACCGCCCCCCGGCTCGCCTCGGACGCCGCCCTCGTGGTGGTCGCCTACACGTTGCTCGAACCGGCCACCCGCAAGGACCCTCTGGCACTGTCCCTCGCCGGGGTGCTCGTCCTCCTGCCTGGGCCGTCATGCACATCGCCGCGACCGTGCTGCTGCTGCGCATCGACGTCCAGCGCCCCACCCTGGTCTTCCCCGACCAGGGGCCGCACGGGCTGCACGACTACGGCTACGTCGCCACCCAGGTGCTCACCACCTTCGCCACCTCCGACGTGACGGTCACCACCACCGCCGGACGCCGCGCGATCGCGACCCTGTCGGTGGCCGCGATGGTGTTCAACACGGTCGTCGTGGCCCTGCTGGTGTCGGCCTTCATGGGCCTCACCGGCTGAGGGGGAACCGCTCCACGACCCGACAGTCGCCGGACTCCCACCACGTCAGCAGCAGTTCGCCCACCCGGAGCCGGGCGGGCAGCAGGTGGGCGACGGCGTCCGCGGTGGAGGACTGCGTCACGCCGGGGCCGAGCCGGTCGAGGGTCACGTGGGGCACGGGCTCGAACCGACCCCAGTAGGGGGCGACCTCGGGGACGAGGCGGCGGGCGGCGTCCGTGAGCCTGCGCAGGTCGGCGTCGGGGGTCGGCACGACGTGGACCACCCCGTCGGGGAAGACCCCCACCGTGTCGAGCGTCACGTGGAAGGGCGCCATGTGGGCGGCCACCGCCGCGGCGCGATCCAGGGCGTCGACCGGGAAGGGCGCCAGCACGGTGATGTGGGCGTGGGCGAACCCCGGGTCGGCGGACACGAAGGAGGCGTCGTAGTGGCGGGTGCGTTCGCGCACCCACTCCTCCAGGGGCGGCACCGCCGCCAGGAGCACCCCGTGCCCGCGCATCTCGCGTGTTCCTCCAGCAGGAATGGACGGACGCCGCGGCCCTTGTGGGGCCACGGCGTCCGTGGAGTTCAGGTCAGGTCAGACGACGCTGATGTTCGTCGCCTGCAGGCCCTTGGGGCCCTGCTCGGTCTCGAACTCGACCTTGTCGCCCTCGTTGAGCGAACGGAAGCCACGCGAGTTGATGGCGGAGTAGTGGGCAAAGACGTCGGCCGAGCCGTCGTCGGGGGAGATGAAGCCGTAACCCTTGTCGGCGTTGAACCACTTGACGGTTCCGGTAGCCATGTTTCCTGCTTTCGTGATGTGGTGCTACCCCCGGGATCGGGGGCCAGTGGTGACGCTCGAACTATTGCAAAACGGGGTGCCGCAGCAAGAATTACCAACCTCAACCGACCTGAACCCTACACGCTCCCGACCACCGGGGGACAACCCTTCGCGCCGGTTGGCGGACGTTGGCTGAATCTTTACCCATCTGTTCTTTCGTTCTCGGGGTGGACTTTCACCCAGACAGGGATAGAGTCAGTACCGATTCACTCGCCCACCGGGTCCCTTCCCCTCCCGGGTCATCACGAGGGAAACGGATGCAACGCGTACACGGCGCCCCCACGCCGCTCGGCCCTCGTCGTCAGCAGGGTCGGCGGCCTGCTGTGCTGCTGGGCGTCCTGACCACAGCTGCCTGCCTCACGGTGCCTTTCTCCGGGTTCGCCGTCGCCCAGCCGACGAGCGTGCCGGCACCGGTTGCGCCCAGCACCACGCTCGACACGACCGCCGAGATGCGCGGCACCGCCAGCCTGTTGTGGGCCGATGAGCTCGTCGCACGTGCCTCGCGTCCGTACACCCCGCAGTTCAAGGACCTGTTGTCGCGCGCCGAGGCCGCGCGTGTGGTGGCCGTCGATGCGGCCGGTATCCCCCTCACCAACCTGAACCTTCCGCTGGTGGCCGGCACCCCGCTGGGCGACCCGGCCCTGCTCATCACGTCGCCCTACGTGTCGCCGGTCCCCGGCCCCATCACCTCGCCCTTCGGGCCGCGGTTCCACCCGATCCTGCACTACGTCCGCTCGCACAACGGCGTCGACATGACCGCGGCGTGCGGGACGCCGATCGTCGCCATGGCCGACGGCACCGTCACCCGCTCGGCGGCCGCCGGCGGCTACGGCCTGCTGGTCGAGATCGACCACGGCACCGTGGACGAGGACCGGATGAGCACCCGGTACGCGCACCTGTCGGTGCTGGGCGTGAACGTGGGCCAGAAGGTCAGCAAGGGCCAGCAGATCGGCCTGGCCGGCACGACCGGCCTGTCGACCGGCTGCCACCTCCACTTCGAGGTGCTGATCAACGGCTCCTTCGTCGACCCGCGCGCCGTCCTGTCTGGTGCGCCGTTCGTCCGCCTCAACACCCCGATGGTCCCGTGGACGCCGGGGACGCGGCCCACCGGCCCGCTGCCGAAGGTTCCGGCGACGGAGACGGGCCCGCTGCCCGACCTGAAGGAAGTCCCGCTGGTGCCAGCACCCGGGAACAAGCCGATCCCGGAGGCCACGCCGTCGCCCTCGCCCACCCCGGACCCGAACCCCGGGACGCCGACGCGACCGATCCCGAACCCCGAGCCGCAGCCCACCACGCCGCTGCAGAAGCCCGAAGCCCCCGAGGCCCCGGTCCCCGTGCCCGTCGTGACGCCCGAGCCGACCCCGGAGCCGACGCCCGAGCCGACGCCCGAGCCGAAGCCCGAGCCGACCCCCGAGGCCCCGGTCGTCGTGACCCCCCAGCCGACGACCCCGGCACCCACGACGCCGGCGGCGCCGGCCTCCCCGGCACCGACCACGGAAGCGATCCAGGCCCCGCGGACGGCCGCCCCGGCCCCGACCGTGGCGCCCTCGGCAGCACCGGCAGCAGCACCCGCACCCGCCCCAAGCCCGGTCCCCACGGCCGCGGCATCACCGGCGCCGACGAGCGAATCCACCGACGCCTGATCGTTGCCGGCCCCCGCGGGTCTAGGATCGGCCCATGGCGGAGACCTGCAAGCACCGCGTCGAGGTGCGTGACGAACTGGACAAGGCGCTGTACGCCGCCCTCGGGCAACCCGTTCGTCCCGCAGAGCCCGGCGCCCAGCCCACCACCTTCCCGACCACCGACGAGGGCGAACCCGGGGCGTCCGAGGAGGAGCGGGGCGAGCGTGACCACGCCGCCACGACCTTCATCGCCCCGGGCAGCACCATCGCGGGCTTCACCTTCGGCCGGGGCACGACCCCGCCCACCGTCGGCTGAGCGGACACGACCGTGGTCGTCGAGTGGTGGAGCATCATCCCGTTCGTGGTGATGCTCGCCTCGATCGCCGTGCTGCCGCTCGTGCCGGCCGTCGAGCACACCTGGGAGAGGAACTCGACCAAGCTCGCGGTCGCGCTGGTGCTGGGCGTGCCGGTGGCGATCTGGTTCCTGGCGTCGGGGGCCGGGTCGAGCGTGGTGCACGCGCTGGTGGAGTACTTCCAGTTCATCATGCTACTGCTGGCGCTCTTCGTGGTGTCAGGCGGCATCTTCCTGACCGGTGACATCCGGGCGACGCCGCGCAACAACACGATCTTCCTCGCCGTCGGGGGCCTGATCGCCTCGTTCATCGGCACGACGGGCGCGGCGATGCTGCTGATCCGGCCGCTGCTCAACACGAACCGCGAACGCAAGCACCGCGTCCACACGGTGGTGTTCACGATCCTCATCGTGGCCAACTGCGGCGGCCTGCTGACGCCGCTGGGCGACCCCCCGTTGTTCCTGGGGTTCCTGCGCGGGGTGCCGTTCGAGTGGACGTTCAACCTGTTCCCCGAGTGGCTGTTCGTGAACGCGATGCTGCTGGCCACCTACTACGGGCTCGACCACCGCGCGTACGCCCGCGAGGACGCCGCCGCCATCACGCTCGACGACACCCAGCAGACCCCGCTCGGCATCGCCGGGAAGATCAACTTCGTCTTCTTCGCCATGGTGATCCTCGCGGTGGCGTTCGTGCCGTCGATCGACCTGCACGCCATCGAGGGCGGGCACGCGGCGTGGTACCAGTTCGTCCCGTGGCGGGAGCTGGCGTTCGCGACAGCCGCCGCGCTGTCGTTCTTCCTGGGCAACAAGGAGGTGCGGTTCCACCTCAACCAGTTCACGTGGACGCCGATCCACGAGGTCGCCGCCCTGTTCATCGGCATCTTCCTCACGATGATGCCCGCGCTGAAGTACCTCGCCCAGGTGGCCCCGTCGCTGCCGCTGAACAAGATCACGTTCTTCGTGTTCTCGGGCGGGCTGTCGGCGGTGCTCGACAACGCCCCCACCTACGTGACGTTCTTCGAGATGGCCGCCCAACTGCCCGGCGACCCACGCATCGCGGTCAACCCGACCCTCCGCCTGCCGGGTCTGCCCGAGGCGTACCCGAAGGCGATATCGTTGTGCGCTGTCCTCTG
>CALMPQ010000470.1 GCA_937872005.1 uncultured Propioniciclava sp. | reverse complement strand
CTAAGCGGGACCACCACGCGTTCTGAGCTGATCCGAGCCGCCATCCGCGCCTACGTGGCGTGAGCTTCATCTCGTCGGGGCTGCGAGACGGGATTAGTGAGGCCGACATCCTCCATGCCGTGGAGGAGGTGGCGTATTTGAGTGAGCCTGATTGGTGACTCCCCGGCAAAGCAGTTCCTGCTCGGGTTCGACACCGGCGGGCGACTGCTCGAACGGACGATCCTGGCGTTCGACAGTGGCAATCAACTCGTGGTCCATGCCATGAAGGCCCGCCGCAAGTACCGGCACCTGCTCGACTAACGGCCCCTCGTAAGGGGACCGCCCGTCTGTACCGAGTTTGGTACCGACCATCCCCGAAACGCGACCACGTGAGGGTGGCTAGAGGGGATGCTCGAGACGGCTTGTCTTGAGCGTGGCGGCTAGGGGAGACGTGTTCCGCTGATGGACGTGTGAGGGTGTCGTCCGGCCAGTCAGAGGGTTACTGGTTCGAGTCCAGTCGGGGGAGCTCCCAAAATAGGCGGTCTGACAAGGTGGAACACCGGTCAGGCCGCTTTCTGTTACCCGTCGCGTGCAACGCACGTGCAACGGGCGGGCTGGCCCTTCACCACAGGAGGAACCGCCACCATGACCCAGGCCAACTCGGCGCTCGGGGATGTGCGCCGTCCCGGTGTCGACGTGGGTCATCGCTGTCGAGAACAGGCTCGTGGCCGCCCGTATGGTGGTCTCATGAGGCGCGTCGTGGCGATCGGGTTGGCCCTGTTCGGGCTGCTCGCAGTCGTGTCGGTCGTGTTCCTCACCCTTGCCGTGTTGGCGTGGGACCGCATGTATCCGGGCTTCATCGGTTGAACGCGAAGAACGCCCCGCCCCTGAAGCGGCGAGACGGGGCGCTCGCAGACGGCCCGGCAGCGATCCGGGTTGCCCGCGAGTGCATCAGCGCACCGCATAGCTCCTTCCCGGCCTGCTCAGGGCGGCTTGCCACTTGTATTTCTGTACGTCTAGTCTTGTGGCATGGCGGGGCTTTCGGTGTCTGAGGCTGCTGTGGAGTTGGGGTTGTCGCGTCAGCGGGTGGTGCAGTTGATCGGTGCTGGCCGGTTGCCGGCGGTGCGGGTGGGGCGGGTGTGGGTGATTCCGGAGGTCGGGTTGGCGGAGTTCCGGGCGGCGCGGCGTCCGGGGGTGCGGCCGATGTCGGCGCGGATGGCGCGGGGGATGGTGGATCTGGTGGGCCAGCATCTGGGGGCGCCTGCGGGCGAGGCCTGGTCGGGGTTGGCGGATCGGGATCGGTCTCGGTTGCGTCGGCATTGGGAGCAGCTGGTGGCTGATCCGGATCCGGCGGTGTTGTTGCGGGGTTGGTTGCCCCAGCGTTCCCGGGTGGAGCGGTTCGTGCTGGCTGGTGATCCTGCCGATCTGCTGGCGGATCCTCGGGTGGGGGCGGGTGGTGCGGCTCATCCTGGGTTGGGGTTGTCGGGCGGTGATGTGGTGGAGCCGCATGTGGCCGAGGCTGATCGGGCCGGCCTGGTGTCGGATTGGTTGCTGGTGCCCGCTTTGGGTGGGAATGTGTTGTTGCGGTCGGAGCCGGTGGTCCGGGTGGATCTGGCTGCGTGTCTGGCGGATGTGGCTGATGCGGGGGGCAGCCGCAATGAGCGGGCGGTCGCTGGGGTGCTCGGCAGCGGGATCTCACGGTGAGTGACGCTGCGGTGGTGATGCCCGCGTGGGTTCCTGCCGGGCAGCGGGAGGCGTGGCTGGTGGCCGTGCGTCTTCAGCAGGTGGTTCCTGCTGGCTGGACGGTGGTGGGTGGACGGTGGTGGGTGGGCAGATGGTCCAGTTCCATGGGTGGCGGGCCGGGGAGATGCCGTTGCGGACCACGACCGACTTGGACGCCGGGATTGCGGCTCGGTCTCATCCGGACGCGTTCCGTGCGTTGTCGGCTGCGGTTCAGGAACTCGGTCTGGAGCCGGTGCTGCACCCGTCGGGGGTCGAGCACCGCTGGTTCCGCACCTTGGCGGATGGGAGCCGGGTGCAGGTGGACTTGTTGTTGCCTTCGGGGTTGGGCGTCCGGGCGCGGCCCTCGGTGAATGCAAGGCCAGGGGTGCAGTCACGTTGGGTGCAGTGGGCTACCGACCTCAGCCGCATGTGGGGCTTGGATGTCGGCCGGGACGTCTTGGAGGTGCCGGTGCCGTCGTTGCTGGGGGCGGTGGTGGCGAAGGCGTCGGCCCTGTTGAATACCTCGGACCATGATCCGGAGCGGCATCTGTCCGACCTGGTGTTCCTGGCCGAGGTCGCGACGCGTGAGGACCTTGCCGAGCCGCTCACCGTGCGGCAGGCCCAGCGGGTGCTCGAGGCCATCGGGCAGATCCGTCGCCCTGGCGCCTCGATTGCACGGCTCTCGATGGCTGTCCGCGGGAACCTCACCTAGCTACAACGCTCCCTACGACCTGTACCGAGTCGGGGGAGCGGTAAAGGCCCGTGTCAGAGCGGTTTGGACGCTCAGGCAGGGGTCCTTTTATGCCCCCGAAGCGGCTTGTGCGTGCAATGAGTGTGCGCTGGCCGTTTCAACGTGTGCCGCGATGCCCCAAAAGGTGGCCCTCTGCTTACCGCCGGTCAGGTGCGTGTGGACCGTGCTGGTGGCGCTCGAGGAGCGTCACGGCATACTGGGGTCGCTGGGGCGAGGACGACGTGCACGGCACCCTGAACTTCATCGATGACGCCTGCCGGGCCGCCGCGGCCCGGCTCGTCACGCGGGGCGCGGCCTTCTCGCTGTCGCTGCGCTTCGACATGGCGGGCCCGCAGAAGGGCTGGCGGCGACGGACCAACCCGATGCACACGATGCTCGACACGGGCACCGATGCCGAGGCGGGCAACCAGGGGTTCCCGCACGGCCTGGGCGGGGCCGACGACGTCGTGGCCATGCCGCTCCAGTGCTCCACCCAGTGGGACGGACTCGGCCACATCTTCGACCACGGCCGGGCCTGGAACGGGCGACGGGCAGGCGCCGTCGTGACGTCGGAGGGCGACCGGGTGACGGGCATCGAGACCGTGGGCCCCCGGCTGGCCGGCCGGGCCGTCCTGCTGGACGTCGGGCGCGCGTTCGGGGATGACGGTGAGCTCCCGGACGGGTTCGCCATGAGATGTGGGACCTCGAGGCACTGGGCGACGACAGCGCGTCGTCCGGGCGGTACGACGCCCTCCTCGTGGCCGCGCCCTTGATGGTCACGGGCGCGGTCGGGGCTCCGGTGCATCCTGTGGCACTGCGCTGACCAACCGGGCAGGACCTCGCGGCTCGTCAGCCCCGGCCAGCGGCGTGATAGGCCTCGGTGAGCTCGTCGGACATCTTCTGGCCGTGGTCCTTCCACCAGGCGTCGGCGGCCGGGCGCCACTCGGAGACCGGCTTGCGACCCTGGACGATGTCGTTCTCCAAGGCTCCGAAGGTCTTGGCGTCCCCCTCGAAGGAACGCGAGACCGCCGCCGACTGGAGGTAGACGGCGTCGTTGCGGAAGGCGTCCGGTACCAGCTTGCGCAGCAGCGCGTCGAGCTTGCGGGCCGACTCGTCGTGGCCGGGCAGGAAGTTGACCTGCGCGGCGTCCGCGATGTACTTCACCCCCAGCTCACGGTTGGTGGCGCCCTGCTGGGTGGGCTGGGGGTTCCCGTCTGTCATCGTGTAGTCGGCTCCCTCGGCGCCGAACTTCACGTCGAGGTACTCCTGGGTGCCGAACGGCGCGGCGAGGTAGTTGGCGACGCCGAGCAACACCTCAACGCGGTCGACCGCCTTCTTGTTGATCGCGGAGCGCCCGAAGGAGGGGAAGCTCATCCAGAGGTGGCCCGTGCCGTTGCCGTCGAAGGCCGGGATCTCGCACCCGTTGATGTCGAAGCCCTTCGGCGCGCTCGCCATGTACTGGGCCCACGCCGAGAACGAGTCGGGGTTGAAGTAGGCACGGTCGGTGGTGAACCACGTCTTCGTGTTCGGGGCGCTGAAGGCGTCGGGGTGGTGCAGGCCCTCCTCGGCCATCCGCCGGGCTGCCTCGAGGGCATCCTCGATGCGGGGGGCCGTCCACCAGCTCTCCATCCTTCCATCGGTGAAGCGCCAGAAGTTGGGGATGCCGAGCATGTTCTTGATGTATTGCGAAGGAACACTCGTCAGCGCCCAGCGTCCGCCGCGTGGGTCGTTGACCTCGCGACACAGGTCGAAGAACTCCTGGAAGTTGGACCAGGTCGGCTCCACGCCCTTGCCGGCGAGCAGGTCGTCGCGGCGGTAGAGGATCCCGGAGGACATCGCCCCGCGCGGTGAGGGCAGGCCGTAGAGGCGTCCGTTGAACCGCCCCGCCTCCCAGGCGGCGGTGGGGATGGCCGCCAGGTTGGGGTACTTCGTGATGGCGTCCCCCGAGAGGTGGTCGCTGAGGTCGAGGCAGGTCGCCTCGACCATGCGGGGCATGTCCGGCTGCTCCGCGATGAAGAACATGTCGGGCAGTTGGCCGCCGGCCAGCGAGGTGGCGAACTTGTTCACGTACTCGGCCTGCGGAATCTGCTGGATCTGCAGTTCGGACCCGAGCTTTTCGTTGAGCTGGGCCCACACGGTGTTCTGCGGCGCGGTCGGGGTCACCGCGGCGAAGGTCTGGGTCAGGATCGCGACC
>CALMPQ010000469.1 GCA_937872005.1 uncultured Propioniciclava sp. | reverse complement strand
CATGTCGATGCCGTGCGCGATGCAGTGGCTGTAGGCCAGGATCAGCGACGGCCCGTCGTAGGCCTCCGCCTCGCGGAACGCCTTCAGCGTCTGCTGCGAGTCGGCACCCATCGCGATGCGGGCCACGTACACGTTGCCGTACGCGATGGCCTGCATGGCCAGGTCCTTGCTGATCGTCTCCTTGCCGCCGGAGGCGAACTTCGCCACCGCGCCCATCGGCGTGGCCTTGGACGCCTGGCCGCCGGTGTTGGAGTACACCTCGGTGTCGAGCACGAGCACGTTGACGTTGCGGCCCGAGGCGAGCACGTGGTCGAGGCCGCCCGAGCCGATGTCGTAGGCCCAGCCGTCGCCACCGACGATCCACACCGAACGACGGATGAGGTGGTCGGCCACCGACCGCAGGTCGGCCGCGCGCGGCCCGTCCATCTTGTCGAGCAGGAACTTCAGCTCCTCCACGGCCCGGAACTGCGCCGAGATGTCGGACTCGTACAGCTGGTCGTTGGCGAGGATGCCGTCGATGAGGCCGTCGTCACCGACCTCGGAGCGCATCTCCTCCAGCCGCGTCCGGGCCAGGTTGGTGTGCAGGTCGGCGGCCAGCCGCAGGCCCAGGCCGAACTCCGCGTTGTCCTCGAACAGCGAGTTCGACCAGGCGGGACCGCGCCCGTAGCGGTTGCGCGACCACGGCGTCGTGGGCAGGTTGCCGCCGTAGATCGACGAGCAGCCCGTCGCGTTCGCGATCGACGCCCGCCCGCCGAACAGCTGGCTCAACAGCTTCAGGTAGGGCGTCTCGCCGCACCCCGAGCAGGCGCCGGAGAACTCGAACAGCGGCTCCAGGTACTGGACGCCCCGGACGGTCCCGAAGTCGACCCGCGACCGGGTGTTGACCGCGATCGTCTCGAAGAACGCCACGCTCTCGCGCGACGGGTCGCGGTCGAGCACGGGGGCGAGGTTGATGGCCTTGCGCTCGCCGCCGTTGACGACGTTGACCGGGCACGCCTCGACGCACAGGCCGCAACCGGTGCAGTCCTCCGCGTAGACCTGCAGGGTGTACTTCGCGCCCGGCAGACCGGCCGCGTTCAGGTCGGCGGTCTGGAAGGACGCGGGGGCGCCCTCCAGCGCGGTGTCGGGGTAGTACTTGGCGCGCAGCACCGAGTGCGGGCAGACGAAGGCGCAGTTGCCGCACTGGATGCAGGCGTCCTCGTCCCAGACCGCGACGATGTCGGAGATGTTCCGCTTCTCGTACTGGGTCGTGCCCGACGGGTACGTGCCGTCGACCGGCAGCGCCGACACGGGCAGCGTGTCGCCCTGGTCGAGGAGCATCACCGAGGTGACGTCGCGGACGAACGCCGGTGCATGGTCGGGCACCGGCGGGATCATCCCGACGTCGGACGCCGGCGCATCCGGTACCTCGACCCGGTGCAGGTGGGCGACCGAGGCGTCCACGGCGGCCTCGTTCTGGGCGACCACCTCGGCGCCGCGGCGCCCGTAGGTCTTGCGGATCGACTGCTTCACCGCCTCGATGGCCGCCTCACGCGGCATGACGCGCGAGATCGCGAAGAAGCAGGTCTGCAGGACGGTGTTGGTGCGGTTGCCCATGCCGGCGGCGCGGGCGACGGCGTTGGCGTCGATGGTCCACAGCTCGCAGTTCAGCTCGATGAGACGCTCCTGCATCGAGCGGGGGAGGCGTCCGAACAGCTCGTCGGGCGGGTAGGGCGCGTTGACGAGCACGACCGTGCCCTGGCGTGCGTAGCGCAGCACGTCGACGCGCTCGAGGATCGACCAGTGGTGTACCCCGATGAACCCGGCCGCGTTGATCAGGTAGGGCGCGGTGCTCGGCTTCGGACCGAAGCGGAGGTGCGAGACGGTCCGCGAACCCGACTTCTTCGAGTCGTAGACGAAGTAGCCCTGCGCGTAGGTGCCCTCCTGCGAGCCGAGGATCTTGATCGTGTTCTTGTTCGCGCCGACCGTGCCGTCGGAGCCGATGCCGTAGAACACCGCGCGGTGGGTGTCGACCGACTCGACGTCGAGCCAGCCCGGGTAGTCGATGCTCGTCAGCGACACGTCGTCGTTGATGCCGACCGTGAACCGCGGGCGGGGGGACGCCGTGGCCAACTCGTCGAACACGCCCACGACCATGCCGGGGGTGAACTCCTTGGAGGACAGGCCGTAGCGCCCGCCGATGACGCGGGGCAGGGTGCCGCGCCGTCCGGACGCCACCGCCTCGGCCAGCGCGCTGGTCACGTCGAGGAAGAGGGGCTCGCCGCCCGCCCCGGGCTCCTTGGTGCGGTCCATGACGGCGACCTTGGTGGCGGTTTCGGGGAGCGCGGCCAGCACCTCCTCGACCGGGAAGGGCCGGTAGAGGCGGATCTGGACGACGCCGACCTTCTCGCCGCGCTCGGTGAGGTGGTCGACCGCCTGGATGACCGTCTGCGCGGCCGACCCCATGATGACGAGGACGCGCTCGGCCTCGGGGTCACCGTGGTACTCGACCAACCCGTAGCGGCGGCCGGTGAGCTCGGCGAACTCGTCCATGGCGTCGGCGACGATGCCGGGCACCTTGGCGTAGAACGGGTTGACCGTCTCGCGGGACTGGAAGTAGGTGTCGGGGTTCTGCGCCGTGCCGCGGATGTACGGGTGCTCGGGGGAGAGGGCGCGGCGGCGGTGCTCGCGGATGAGCTCCTCGGGCACGAAGGCGCGCAGGTCGTCGTCGCTCAGCATGTCGAGGGTGTTCAACTCGTGGCTGGTGCGGAAGCCGTCGAAGAAGTGCAGGAACGGCACGCGGGAGCGCAGCGTCGAGAGCTGAGCGATGGCGGCGAAATCGTGCGCCTCCTGCACGCTGGCCGAGCCGAGCAGGGCGAAGCCGGTCTGGCGGACGGCCATGACGTCCTGGTGGTCGCCGAAGATCGACAAGCCCTGGGCGGCGATCGAGCGGGCCGCGACGTGGAACACCGTCGAGGTCAGCTCGCCGGCGATCTTGTACATGTTCGGGATCATCAGCAACAGGCCTTGGGACGCCGTGAACGTGGTGCTCATGGCCCCGCCCTGGAGGGCGCCGTGCAGCGCGCCGGCCGCGCCGCCCTCCGACTGCATCTCGATGACGGTCGGGCGGATGCCGAACACATTGGTGCGGCCGCGGGCCGCCCACTCATCGGCCAGTTCGGCCATGGTCGAGCTCGGGGTGATCGGATAGATCGAGCACATCTCGTTCAGCCGGAAGGCCACGGAGGCAGCGGCCTCGTTGCCGTCGATAATGTCTCTGCTCGCCGCAGGGGCTGGTGCTCGCTCCGCTCGCGCTGTCGTGTCGGTGCTCATGTCAGTCTCCTCAGCGCTCGGGGATCATCTCGATGGCGTGGACCGGGCACTGCTCGTAGCAGGTGCCGCAGCCGGTGCACTTGGTGTAGTCGTAGCGGTACCGCAGGCCCTTGCCGAGCTTGATCACGGCGTCCTCGGGGCAGGAGCCAAGGCAGCCGTCGCACTCGATGCAGTTGCCGCAGGACAGGCAGCGCCAGGCCTCGGTGCGGGCCTGGTCGTCGGTGAGGCCGCCGACGATCTCGTCGCAGTTGAGACGTTGGGCGACGTCGAGCTCGGGCTGGGTCGTGGCGCGGTCGTCGCCCCAGTACCAGAGGTTGAGCTTGTCGAAGGAGGCGATCGGGTTCTTCGGGTGGTCGGTGACCGGGCGGCTCGCGAGCCAGCGGTCGATGACCCTGGCGGCCTTCTTGCCGTGGCCGACACCGACGGTGACGGTGCGTTCACTCGGCACGGCGTCCCCACCGGCGAAGATGCCGGGCACGTCGGTCATCAGGGTGCTCGGCTCGACCTTCACGACGTCGCCGTCGAACCGCATGCCGGGGATCGTCTTGAGGAAGCCGGAGTCGGCCTCCTGGCCCAGGGCAAGAATGACGGTGTCGGCCTCGAGGGTCTCGTAGCGGCCGGTGCCCACGGCCTTGCCCTCGTCGTTGATCTCCATGATCTCGACCTGCATCTGGCCCTCGTCGAACTGGTTGATGGTGCGCAGCCAGTTCATCTTCACGCCCTCGCGGACGGCCTCGTCGTGCTCCATCGCGTGCGCGGGCATGTGGTCCTGCGTGCGCCGGTAGACGACGATCGACTCCTCGGCGCCGAGGCGGCGGGCCACGCGGGCGGCGTCCATGGCGGTGTTGCCGCCGCCGTAGACGGCGACGCGGCGGCCGATGACGGGGCGCTCACCCGAGGCGACGTCGCGCAGGAAGCTGACGGCGTCGACGATGCGCTCGGCGTCGCGGGTGGGGATGTCGACGCGCTTGGACAGGTGGGCGCCGATCGCCACGAAGACGGCGTCGAACTGGCCCTCGGCCTGCTCGGCGAGCAGGTCGGTGACCGTGTGGTTCTGCACGAACCGGACGCCCACGGCCCGGATCCGCTCGATCTCGGCGTCGAGGACGTCGCGAGGGAGGCGGTACTCGGGGATGCCGTAGCGCATCATGCCGCCGGGCAGGTCGGCGGAGTCGTGCACCTCGACCTCGTGGCCGAGCATGGCGAGGTGGTAGGCGGCACTCAGGCCGGAGGGGCCGGAACCGATCACGAGCACCTTGCGGCCGCTGGAGTGCCGGGGGGCCTGGAACTGCCAGTTGTTCGCGATGGCGAGGTCGCCGAGGTAGCGCTCCACGGAGTGGATGCTGACGGCGCCGTCGAGCTCGATCCGGTTGCAGGCCGTCTCACACGGGTGGTAGCAGACGCGGCCGTGGATGGCGGGGAACGGGTTGTTCTTGGTCAGCTCGCGCCAGGCGCCCAGGTCGTCCTTGGCCTTGACCAGCCGCAACCACTCCTGGATGTTCTCACCCGCAGGGCAGGCATTGTTGCAGGGGGGGAGCAGGTCGACGTAGATCGGCATCCGGACCCGGGTCGGGCCCACCCGACCGGTCGATGCGCCGAGGTCGGGCAGGTGCGTCAGGTTGCGCGGTGCCGGCTGTTCCATCGGTGAGCCTCCGTTGGTCACGAGTTGTCAGCCAAACACTACCCCCTGTAGTAGAACTTCGCGCAGTCAGGGTGTGGGCTCGGGGCGGACCATGCGGAGCATGTCCATGTCGCCCCAGCCGGGGCCCGACCGACCGGCGAAGCCGTCGGGGTGGAAGCCGTTGCGTTCGTAGAAGCGGATGGCGTCCACGTTGTCGCTGATCACCCACAGGTAGGCGGCGCGCCGCTCGGGGAGGGCGGCGTCCATGAGGCGCAGGCCGAGCCCCGCGCCACGCAGG
>CALMPQ010000468.1 GCA_937872005.1 uncultured Propioniciclava sp. | reverse complement strand
CGCCGCCCTCGCCTCCGCCCGCACCCCGCTGGGGGCCGGCGCATGACCCCGCTGCTCTGGGCGCTGGTCGTGGTCGGGACCCCCATCGCGCTGGGCTCGTTGGTCACCTGGTGCCTCCACCCGCTCTCGGTGCTGTTCGAGCTCCGCCAGAAGACCAGGCCGGCGCTGCCCCTGAACGCGCGGGTGAGCGTGGTCGTGCCCGCCTACAACGAGGGGGTGGTGCTGCGGGCGTGCGTCGAGTCGATCCTCGCTTCGGGGTACCGCTGGCTCGAGGTCGTGCTCGTCGACGACGGTTCGACGGACGACACGCTGGCCATCATGCGCGAGTTCGAGCACGACGCGCGCGTGGTCGTGGTGGCCAAGCCGAACGGCGGCAAGGGCTCCGCGCTGAACGCCGGCATCGCCCACGCCACCGGCGAGGTGTTCGTGTTCGTGGACGCCGACGGCGTGTTCACGAACACCACCATCCCCCGGCTGCTGGAGGGCTTCCGGCACGAGCGGGTCGGTGCCGTGTGCGGCAACGACCTGCCGATCAACGTGACCAACCCCCTGACCGCGCTGCTGGCCCTGCTGACCCATGTCGGCACCGGCATGACCCGGCGTGCGCTGGCGCTGGTCGGCATGCTGCCGGGAGGACACCGTCGGGGAGGACCTCGAGCTGACCTGGCGCGTCCACTTCGCGGGCTACGACGTGGAGTTCGCGCCCCACGCGAAGGTCTTGGCGGAGGTTCCCTCGTCCGTGCGCGGGCTGTGGAAGCAGCGGGTGCGCTGGCAGCGCGGGTTGATCCAGACCGCCCGCCTGCACCGCCGCCGCGTGTGGCGGACGCCCCGGCGTCCGATCGGCGCCTACCTGCCGTGGAACCTGTTCTCGATGTTGGTGGTGCCGGTGCTGCAACTGGTGGCCCTGCCCCTGGCCGTGGCCGCGATGGCCGTGGGCGCCCTGCCCGTGGGCGGCCCGGTCGAGGTCGCGCTCTGGCTCGGCCTCGGGTTGGCGCTCGGGGTGACCCTGCTGTCGATCGCCCTGGACCGCTCATGGCGCGACCTGCGGCTGCTGTGGGCCCTCCCGCTGTGGGTGCCACTGTCGGTGATGATGTCGGCGGTCACGTTGACCGCCCTCTGGCACGAGGCCCGCGGGACGCAGGCCGCGTGGAACAAGCTGGAGCGGACGGGCGTCCAGACTGTACCCTTACCTACGTGACCGTAACTTACGGAGTGTCAAGTAAGGTGTCCGCCATGGACACGCCCCTCCCCAAGCCCCGGTTGCGGGGCTGGTTCCACCTCGGCATGGCCCCGCTGGTGCAGCTGGCGGGCCTCGTGCTGATCGTCGTAGCGCCGTCGTTGGTGGCGCGCATCGGCATCGCGATCTACCTCGTCGGCGCCACGATGCTCTTCGGCACCTCGGCGATCTACCACCGCGGCACCTGGTCGGCACGCATGGGCGGCTTCCTGCGCCGCCTCGACCACGCCAACATCTTCGTGTTCATCGCGGGCACCTACACCCCGCTCGCGCTGCTCCTGCTCGAGGGCACGGGACGGACCGTCCTGCTGGCCGTGATCTGGAGCATCGCGGCCCTGGGCATCGCGTTCAAGCTGGGCTGGATGTCGGCCCCGCGCTGGCTGTACACCAGCCTCTACATCGCGATGGGCTGGGTGGCCGTCGGGTGGCTGGTGCCGTTCTGGAACGCGGGTGGCCCCTTGATCGTCGCCCTGATCGTGCTGGGTGGGCTCATCTACTCGGCCGGGGCCGTGGTCTACGCGCGCAAGAAGCCCGACCCCGCCCCCGCTTGGTTCGGGTACCACGAGGTGTTCCACGTGGCGACGGTCGTGGCGGCCCTGTGCCACTTCGCCGCGATCGCGCTGGTCGTGCTCCGCTGAGCGGACGCCTCAGGCGCGGCTCCACAGGGCGGTCCGGGCGTCCTGGACGGTGCGCGCCGGCGGGAAGCGGACCTCGCCGCGGCGGACATGCACCGTCTGGTCGAACGGCACGATCTCGTGCCCGTCGTACTCGTCCGCCTCGGGGGTGACCTCGCCCGAGCCGCCGATGGTGGCGTGGGTGAGCTTGCCGGGCTCCCCCGGTGACAAAACTCCGGCATCCCGGGGTTCTGGGCCCCCTGAGGCCTCGAATGCGTGCGCAATCGCCGGAATACCGGACTTTTGCCCCTGACCCTGCGGGGCCAGGACCACCACGGTGCCTGCGGGAGCCATCCGCCAGACCGCGCGGGCGGCGTCGTTGACCGGGTCACCGGACTCGTCGACCACCACGGCCACCGCGGGGCGCAGGCCCTTGCGGGCCTCGTCGGCCACGAGCACGTCGGTCAGGGCCGCCGAGGCATGCCGCGGGGACCGCTCGACCGTGCCCCACGTGGTGCGGGCGGCGGCGTCGGCACGCTCGACCAGGTCAGGGCGCTCGGCCAGCAGGCCCACGACACGCAACGCCGACACCAGCGCCATCGTGCCCGACGGCGTCGGGTTGTCCTGCACGTCGCGCGGTCGGGTGAACAGGTCACCCTCGGCCGCGTCGAAGAAGCCGCCGTCGTCGGCCCCGAAGAGTTCGACCGCTCGGTCGACCAGCTCGACGGCCCGGTCGAGCCACACCGCCTCCCCCAGCACGCCCGAGAGCCGCGCGAACGCCGAAGCCACCGCGCCGTAGTCCTCGGCCACGCCGGCGGCCTCACCGACCACGCCGTCCAGCGACGTGCGCCGCAACGCACCGTCGACCCAGTGCACCTCCCAGAGGTGGGACGCCGCGCGCTCGGCCAGGTCGATCCACGACCGCTCGCCGAAGACCATGCCGGCCCACAGCAGCGACTCGATCATCCAGCCGTTCCAGGAGGCCACGACCTTGCCGTCGCGCGGCGGCTCGAACCGGCCCGCCCGCACCTCCAGCAAACGGGACGACACGGCGTCCAGACGGGCGGCATCGGGCGCCCCGCGCAGCTGCAGCGTCGAGAGCCCGTGCTCGAAGGTGCCGTCCTTGGTGACGTGGAACACCGAACCCGCCCAGTCGGCGTCCTCCTCACCGAGGGCGTCCACCAGGAGTTCGGGCGTCCAGACGTAGTAGATGCCCTCGTGCGCCATGCCGCGGATGTCGGCGGAGTCGGCGTCCAGCGACGCGGCGAAGCCGCCGCCCTCCACGACCATCTCGCGCTCGAGCCAAGCGACGATGCCGCGCACGACGCGCTCGAAGAGCCAGCGCAGGCCGGTCTCGTGCTGGGGGGTCCGGCGCCACCCGCGCACGTACGAGCCGAGCAGCAGGGCGTTGTCGTACAGCATCTTCTCGAAGTGCGGGACCACCCAGCCGGCGTCGACGGCGTAGCGGTGGAATCCCCCGCCCACCTGGTCGTGGATGCCGCCGCGCGCCATCGCCTCGAGCGTGCGCTGGGCAAGGTCGAGCGACCCGGCCTCACCCTTGACGAGCAGGGCGTCGACCAGCATCGGTGCGGGGAACTTCGGCGCGCCCCCGAATCCGCCGTGGAGCAGGTCGAAGTCGGCGCTCACGGCGTCGAGCAGCTCCCAGACCCCGGGTGGCGCCGAGGCCACCGGCAGCGTGTTGATCTGCGCCAGCTGGGCGACGATCGCCGACGCCGACTCCAGCACCTCGCCCTGCCGGTCGCGCCAGGCCTCACCCAACGCCGTGACGACCTGCGTGAACGACGGCAGCCCGTGCGCCGGCTCGGGCGGGTAGTAGGTGCCGGCGAAGAACGGCTCGCCATGAGGCGTGGCGAAGACCGTCATCGGCCAACCGCCGTGCCCGGTCAACGCCTGCGTCGCCCGCATGTAGACGGCGTCGACATCGGGGCGCTCCTCGCGGTCGACCTTGATGGCCACGAAGAACTCGTTCACCAACGAGGCCGCTGCGGCGTCCTCGAACGATTCGTGCGCCATCACATGGCACCAGTGGCAGGCCGAGTAGCCGACGGAGATCAGCACCGGCACGTTGCGCCGGCGGGCCTCCTCGAACGCCTCGGGACCCCACGGCCACCAGTCCACCGGGTTGGCGGCGTGCTGGAGCAGGTACGGGCTGGCCTCGCTCGAAAGCCGGTTCGCCATCAGCTCGCGTCGTCGCGGGGCTCAGGCGTGGCCGTGCGCGGGGCGTGGATGTCGACGCCCTCCTCGGCGGAGAACTTCGCGGCGCGCTTGAGGTGGCGACGCATGCTGAACCACAGCAGCAGCAGGATCAGCAGCAGCAGGACCGACGCCCCCAGGGGCGCCCAACTCGGCGCGAGGTCGCGCCCGAGACCTAGATCGAGTAGAACCACTCCCCCACCCTATCGGGGTCGTGGCAGCACTCGACCCCGGCGAACAAGTCGTCCTCGGGGAGGGTGGTCGCGACCCGCGACTTCGCCAGCTGGAAGTCCTCGGTCGGCCACGCCTTCTGCTGCACCGACAGAGGCACGGCGAACCAGAACCCCTCGGGGTCCACCTGCGTGGCGTGGGCCCGCAGGGCGTCGTCGCGCACCGGGTAGAAGTCGGCGCAGGCGATGAAGGTGGTCAGGCGTTCGGCCTGCGTGGGGTCCTCGGGCCAGTCGGCGAGGCGTTCCCGGTACGGCGACTCCAGTCCGTGCTCGTGCATGGCGGCGTCCAGCGCCACGGCCCGCTGCCGGTGGAACGTCATGTGGTAGTACACCTTGGCGACGGGCCACTCGGGCAGCGCCAGATCGACCGCCCGCATCGTGACCTTGTGGTTCATGATGTGGTCGGGGTGCGGGTAGCCGCCGTTCTCATCGTAGGTCAGCACCACGTGCGGACGGAACTCCCGGATGATCGCCGCCAGCGCCTCCCCCGCCTGGTCGACGTCGGCGAGCGCGAAGCAGCCGTAGGGCAGCGGCGGCAGCGGGTCGCCCTGAGGCAGCCCCGAATCGACGTAGCCCAGCCACCGGTGCCGGACGCCCAGGATCCGGGCCGCGTTGTCCATCTCGTCGACGCGCAGT
This sequence comes from uncultured Propioniciclava sp., assembly GCA_937872005.1. Taxonomy (GTDB): domain Bacteria; phylum Actinomycetota; class Actinomycetes; order Propionibacteriales; family Propionibacteriaceae; genus Propioniciclava. The sequence continues at coordinate 7,618 of CALMPQ010000468.1, read as the reverse complement.
GCGGCGATGTTCGCCCAGTTCTCGGGGGTGTCGAGGGCGGGGTTGAGGATGTCGCCGCGCTCTCCCCCCGTGCACGTGACGACCATGACGTCGACGCCCTCGGACGCGTATTGGGCCATCGTCGCAGCACCCTTGCTGGACTCGTCGTCGGGGTGCGCGTGCACCGCGAGGAGCCGCAACGGCTCACCCGCCTTGTCCAACCTCACCTGCGTTGCCATGTTCGCCATTCAACCACCGCCCCGACGCTCGGGCAGAATGGGCCCATGACCCGCACCGAGACCGACGCCGAGCGCATCGCCCGCCGCTACCCCCCGAGCCGGACGCCGACATGGCTGTGGGTCGTGGTGGCGGTCGTGGTGGCCGGGGTCGGGGGGACGTGGCTGCTGTGGTCGGCCCTCTACGGCGCCAACCCGCCGATCAGCGCCAAGATCGTGACGTGGACCGTCACGTCGGACGCCACCATGGACGTCCGGGTGACCACGCAGCGACCCGACCCGGGGCGTCCGGCGGTCTGCACGATCACCGCGCAGGCCGAGTCGTACGAGACGGTCGGGCAGTACGACATCGACCTGGCGCCGGGCACCGAGGAGCTCGAGCACCACGACATCGTGATCAAGACGTTCAAGCGCGCCACGTCGGTGAAGGTGGCGTCCTGCATCCCGGCTGCCAGCTAGGCTGGATGAATGTCTGAAGCAGCACAGTCCACCGTGTGGCTCACCCAGGAGGCGTACGACAAGCTCGCGGGTGAGCTCGAGTTCCTCAAGGGCGAAGGCCGCCGGACGGTGTCGGCCAAGATCGCGCAGGCCCGCGATGAGGGTGACCTCTCCGAGAACGGCGGCTACCACGCCGCGCGCGAGGAGCAGGGCCAGCAGGAGGCGCGGATCCGCCAGCTCGAGGCCATGCTGCGCGACGCCCACATCGGGGAACCGTCGCACGCGGCCGACACGGTGACCCCCGGAATGACCGTCACCATCTGCTACGACGGCGACGAGGACGACACGGACACCTTCCTCCTCGGCTCGCGCGAGCTGATGGGCGTGACCGACACCGAGGTCGAGGTGTTCAGCCCCCAGTCGCCGCTGGGCGCCGCGATCGTCGGGGCCGGCAAGGGCGACACCGTCTCCTACGAGGCACCCAACGGGAAGACCATCGAGGTCACCGTCCTCGACTTCGCGGTCTTCACCGGCTGAGCTACTTCAGCTTGCTCAGCAGGTCGGCGGCCGTCGCCGGCGAGAGCACCCCACTGGCCACCTGCGCCAGCACCTGGTCGCGCACGCTGTCCGGCGTCTCGGACGCCGTGGGCTGCGGTGCGACCTCCTCCGGCTCGGTGTCGGCTTCGTCGAGCCACCCGAGGCGGTCGAGGAGGTCGTTGAACCGGGCGCGGGCCGTCGGGTAGCTGACGCCCAGGTGCGACTGCAGCTCCTTGAGGTTGCCCCGGCTCACGAGGAACACCTTCAGTGCCTCGAGGTCGGCGTCGTCGAGCGCGCAGAACGGGCAGGGCGCGAACTGGCCGACGAGCTCGGTGCCGCAGCCCTGGCACCCGAGGCGGGTCGTGACGAGACGCTCGCCGCAGACGGGGCAATCGGTCAGGGCACGGTGGCTGTGGGCGACACTCATCCGTCGGCCTTCTTCACGGTGGCGTTGCCCATGACGACCTCGAGGTCGAGTCTGGCGGTGCCGTTGCCGAAGACGACCTCGTCGGGCGCTCCCCCGTCGTCGGGCCACACGACGCGGCCGAGCTGGGTCTGCGAGCGCACGGTCACCGAGGAGCGCTTCGCGAGGGTGACGGTCAGGGAGCCCGACTCGATCTTCACCCGCGAACGGCCGGTGTTGATCGGCCCCTCGACGCTGCCGGAGCCGGCCTGGACGAGGGCGTCCGTCACGCGGCGCACACCCTTGATGACGGCGCCACCGGCGGTCACGCGAACGCGCCCCAGGAACGGGACGTCGGTGACGTTGAGGCTGCCGGCGGTGAGTTCGACGTCGACCTCGATGGCGGGGTTCACCCGCACGGTGAGGCCGCGGGCGAAGGTGAGGCCACGCAGGTCGTCGAGGCTCTTGGGCGGGTTGAGCACCGAGAAACCCTCGAGCTTGGGGCCGACCTCACCGTCGGCCGAGATCTCCAGCACGTCACCCTGTCGGCGCAGCACGTGCTCACCCGTGACGGACGCCGTGGCGACGCCGACGTCGCCGACGACCGTGACGCGGCGCCCGACCGCGCGGATGGTGACGCGTTCGGTGCCCTTCACCCCCGTCGGGCCCGCGGGTTCGTCGATGACCTCGGGCTCGGGCTCCGGTTCGGCCTCCTTCTGGGCCGCCTCGATGCGGCGGGCCGCCTCGGCGGCGTCGATGGTGCCGGCCGCGAGGTCGGCGAGGATCTGGCTGAGATCGGGGTCGCTCATGACTAAAATGGTAAGGGAGGCTTTCCATTCGCGAAAGGGACGCCTCCCCTGAGCTCACCCTGAGGCGGGCGACGGGTTGCGCAACGCGCGCACGAAGGCCACGCCGAACGCCAGCACCGGGATCGCCAACAGCGCCCCGAGGATGCCGGAGACGATCGCCCCCGCGGTGATGCCGAGCAGGACGGCCAAGGGGTGCAGGTCGACAGCCTTGCCCATGACCAGCGGCTGCAGGAATGTGCTTTCGAGCTGCATGACCAGCACGACGGCGCCCAGCATGATCAGCGCGCTCACCCAGCCGTGGGTGACCAACGCCAGCACCACCGCGACCGCGCCGGCCACCGTCGCGCCCACGATCGGGATGAACGACAGGAAGAACGTCAACGCGAACAGCGCCGCGACCAGGGGCACCTGCAACAGGAACGCCGCCAGGGCCACGCCCGCGGCGTCCACGGCGGCGACGATGACGGCCGAACGCATGTAGGCGACCAGCGAGGTCCAGCCGCGCAGGGCGGCCTGGTCGACCGACGCCCGGTAGTGGCGCGGCACCAGCACCTCCACCGACCCGGCGAAGATGCGACGCCCCTGGTAGGCGAAGAAGAACGCGGCCACCAGCGCGGTCGCGAGCCCGGCGAAGAAATTGCCGAACGCTGCCCCCACCGAGGCGGCCGTGGACGCCAGCACCGACGCCTGGGTCTGCAACCAGGCGGTGCCCTGGGCGATCCAGTCGTTGAGTCGCGCCTCGTCGATGCCGAACGGCAGGGTGCCCAGCCAGGCCACGAGGGCTTGGAAGCCGGCGCGCGACTGCTCCAGCAGCTCGGGCCACTCCGCCACGACCTGCTGGCCCACGAAGGCGAGCAACCCGATCACCACCACGACCAGGAACAACAGCGCCACGATGGCCGCCAGCGCGGGCGGCCAGCCCCACTTCCGCAACAGCGACACCAAGGGGTACAGGGCCGCCGCCAGCAGGATGGCGATGCCCAGCGGCACGGTCAGCTGCGAGAAGTAGGCCAGCACTTGGAACAGCGCCCAGACGCCGACGCCCAGGAGTCCGAGGCGCCACGCGTAACCCGCCGCGACGGTCAGGCCCCGCGGGATGTCGGGCTCCAGGTCGGCGCGGCGGTCCTCGGCGGGCACGGGCACCTGCACGATCACGGGCTCGACCGGGGTGGCGGGTGCGGGGCCGAGCAGGCGGCGCAGGGCGGGGATGATCGACACGGGGGCTCCTTCCAGCGCGCCCCACACTACGGCAGGGCTAGCCTCGACCCGTGACCGCCCGCCCGCTGCACGACCTCGTCGCCCCCGACTGGGCGGACGCCCTCGCCCCCGTCGCCGACCGCGTGGCGGCGATGGGCACCTTCCTCCGCCGCGAGATCGCAGAAGGTCGCTCCTACCTGCCCGCCGGCGAGAACGTGCTCCGCGCCTTCAGCAGGCCACTCGCCGACGCGCGCGTCCTCGTCGTCGGCCAAGACCCCTACCCCACCCCCGGTCACGCGGTGGGGCTGTCCTTCTCGGTTGCCCGCGACGTGCGTCCGATCCCCCGTTCCCTGCAGAACATCTACGCCGAGCTCCAGGCCGACCTCGCCATCCCCCCGGCCGACCACGGCGACCTCAGCGCCTGGTTCGAGCGGGGCGTCCTGCTGCTCAACCGGTGCCTGACCGTGCGGCCCGGGGCATCGGCGTCCCACCGCGGGAAGGGATGGGAGGAGGTCACCGACCGGGCCATCGACGCGCTGGTCGAGCGGGGCGGCCCGCTCGTGGCGATCCTGTGGGGGCGCGACGCCCAGTCGCTTGCACCACGCCTCGGCAGCACCCCCGTCATCGCGAGCGCCCACCCCTCGCCGCTGTCGGCCCGCTCGGGCTTCTTCGGGTCGTGGCCCTTCAGCCGGGCGAACACCGCCCTGATCGAGCAGGGAGCCGACCCGATCGACTGGCGCCTGTCCTAGGCTGGCGTCCATGGAAGCCCTGCCACAGGCCATCGTCTTCGACATGGATGGAACGCTCACCGACTCCGAGGAGGAGTGGGACGTCATCCGCCGCGGGCTGGCCGAGGAGGACGGCGTCCCGTGGCCCGACGGTGCCACGCAGGCGATGATGGGCATGAGCACCCCCGAGTGGTCGACCTACCTCGTCGAGTCGGTGGGCCTGCGCGGCACCCCCGAGGAGGCGGCGCAGCGCACGATCGGGGGCATGGCGGACGCCTACCACGCCGGTCGCATCCCCCTCCTCCCCGGCGCCGTGGACGCCGTGCACCGCATGGCGGAGGTGGCCCCGCTGGGTGTGGCGTCCAGTTCGCCGCGGGTGCTGATCGACGCCGGGCTCGAACTGCTCGGAGTCCGTGACCTGGTCGGGGTGATCGTCTCGACCGAGGAGGTCGAGCGCGGCAAGCCGCACCCCGACGGGTTCCTCGCCGCCTGCGAGCAACTCGGCGTCGACCCCGCGAGCACCGTCGCGATCGAGGACTCGACCAACGGCATCAAGTCGGCCCTGGCCGCGGGCATGAAGGTCGTCGCGGTGCCGCCGCGGTTCCACCCCCCGGCCGCCGACGTGCTCGAGCGCGCCCACGCCGTGGTCGACAATTTGGACGCCCTCACCGTCGACCTCGTGCGCGGCCTGTTCTCCTGACGCACACCGGGGCAATTGGGCGGAACCCCAGCGGGGGCCCCGCGGCGCGGCGAGAATGAAGCAAACTCGACGCCAAAGGAGACCGTTGTGACCCATCCCGAAGCCGCCCAGCCCCTGGTCGACATCGTCCCCACCAGCAAGTACTTCGTGGGCATCGACTCCGATGGCTGCGCCATGGATGCCATGGACATCAAGCACCTCGAGTGCTTCACCCCCGCCTACATCCAGGCTTGGGACCTCCAGCCGGTGTCGACGCTGGCCCGTGAGACCGCCGTCTTCGTCAACCTCGGCTCGATCACCCGCGGCCTCAACCGCTGGCTGGCGCTGCGCCAGCTGCTCAACCTCCTCCGCGACCGCGTCGAGGTGGCCGAGCGTGGCGTGACCATTCCCGAGTACCCCGAGCTGGACGCCTTCATCGCGTCGGAGTACCCGCTCTCCGACAAGGGCCTCGCCGCCTTCGCGGGCGCCAACCCGTCCGAGACCGTCGACCGGATGATCGCCTGGGGCGACGACGTCAACAAGCGCATCGGCGACATGGTGCACGGTGCGGGCCCGTTCCCGGGCGTCCGCGAGGCGATGCAGGCGATGCAGGACGCGGGCGTCGACCAGATCGTCGTCTCGGCCACGCCCGTCCACTCGCTCGAGTACGAGTGGAACGCGCACGACCTGGCGAAGTTCATGAAGGTCATCGCCGGCCAGGAGATGGGCTCCAAGGCCGAGCACGTGCAGTACGGCGCCAAGGGCAAGTACGACGACGACAAGATCATGCTCATCGGGGACGCCCCGGGCGACCGTGACGCCGCCGCCAAGGTCGACTGCGCCTACTACCCGATCCTGCCGGGCAACGAGAAGTTCTCGTGGAAGCGGTTCAAGGAGGAGGCGCTGGGCAAGTTCCTCGACGGCACCTTCGCCGGCGAGTACCAGCAGGCGCTCATCGACGAGTTCAACAGCTACCTGCCGGGCGAGGTGCCCTGGGAGACGATCTCGGGGGTCAAGGCCGTCCCGATGCCCAAGGTGAAGTGACGTGCCCGAACTCGTCGACCTGACAGCGAGCCCGTACCACCTCGACGAGGGCCAGGTCGCGTGGGTCGAGGAGACCCTCGCCGGCATGACCCTCGACGAGCAGGTGGGCCAGTGCTTCACGAACCTGTTCTTCTTCGGTGAGGACAGCTTCTCGGGCAACCCCTACACCGCCGAACAGATCATCGAGAAGTTCCACATCGGCGTCGCCCGCTACCACGGCGGCACCGCCGAGAAGGTGCAGGGCCTGCTCAACCGGTTGCAGTCCGCGTCGAAGGTCCCGCTGCTGATCGCGGCGAACTGCGACTCGGGCGGCAACGGCGCGATGAGCGACGGCACCTACATCGCCTCGGGCGCCCAGACGGAGGCGTCCGGGTCGGTCGAGGTGGCCCGCAACGCCGGCTACGTGTCGGGCCGTGAGATGGACGCCATCGGCGCCAACCTCAACTTCGACCCGTGCGTCGACATCCTCGAGAACTGGCGCAACACGATCGTGAACACCCGCGCCTACGGCACGAACGCCGACGACGTCATCAAGTACACGATCCCGTTCGTCGAGGGCCAGCGCGAGTCGGGCATCCTCACCTGCGTCAAGCACTGGCCCGGTGATGGCACCGAGGAGCGCGACCAGCACCTGGTGCTCGGCGTCAACGAACTTTCCCCCGAGGAGTGGGACGCGTCGTTCGGCAAGGTCTACGAGGCGCACATCGCCAACGGCGTCGAGATGATCATGGCCGGCCACATCGCACTGCCGTACTACCAGCAGAAGCTCGTCCCGGGTCTGGAGGACAAGGACGTGCTGCCCGCCACCCTGGCCCCCGAGCTGATCAACGGCCTGCTCAAGACCCAGTTGGGCTTCAACGGCGCGGTCATCACCGACGCCTCGCACATGCTCGGCATGACCGCCGCCATGCGCCGCGAGGACTACGTGCCCGCCGCGATCGCCGCCGGCTGCGACTGCTTCCTGTTCTTCAACAACCTCGAAGAGGACTTCGGGTTCATGAAGGCGGGCGTCGAGAAGGGCGTCATCAGCAAGGAGCGCCTCGACGACGCCAACCGGCGCATCCTCGGCCTGAAGGCCAAGCTGCGCCTGCACGAGCGGCGGGAGGAGGGCACCCTGCTGCGCACGGCGTCCGACCTCGAGGTGGTGGGCTGCGAGGAGCACCTGCGCATGCGCGACGAGGCGGCCGACCTGGGCATCACCCTGGTGAAGAACACCCTCGACGAGCTGCCGCTCAACCCGACCGACCACAAGCGGGTGCGCATCTACCACCTGACCGGTGAGGTCGGTGGCATCACCGGCGGTGGCGACCCGGCCATGCTGAACGCGTACAAGGCCGAGCTCGAGGCGCGCGGCTACGAGGTGACCGTCAACGACGGCACCACGCGCGTCAAGGGCCCGACGCTGAAGTACCGCGACGAGGTGGACGCCGCGCTCGTGCTCGCCGAGGTGATCGGATACGGGGCGCAGAACAACTACCGCATCCAGTGGAAGACGGCCATGAGCAACGAGGTGCCCTGGTACGTCTGGGAGGTGCCGACCTTCATGGTCAGCCACAACTTCACCACCC
>CALMPQ010000467.1 GCA_937872005.1 uncultured Propioniciclava sp. | reverse complement strand
CCCGCGAGCTGGAGCGGCAGGACCGTCGCCCGATCGAACCCCCCGCTGCGCCCGTCGAGCCGGGGGTCGGGCTCGAGGAGCCGACGCCGAGCGCGCCGACCGTCGAACGGCCCGAGGCCGCCGGCACCCGCCTGTCGCGCCTGCGCCGCCGCCTCGCCGGGTCCAACAATGTGCTGGCGCAGGCGCTGCTGGACCTGATCAGCTCCGACAAGCTGGACGCCGACACCTGGGACGACTTCGAGGCCACCCTGATCGGCTCCGACCTGGGCGTGGGCCCGACGACCGAGCTCGTCGACACCCTCCGCAAGGAGTTGTCGATCGACGGTGTCAACGACCCCGGCCGCGCGCGCACCGTGCTGCGCCAGGAGCTCGTGAAGCTCGCCGACCCCACCCTCGACCGCGCGCTCAACGTGACCGGCGCCAACGGTCTGCCCGCCGTCGTGCTCGTCGTGGGTGTGAACGGCACCGGCAAGACCACCACCGTCGGCAAGCTGGCCCGCCTGCTGGTCGCGGAGGGAAAGACCGTCCTGCTGGGGGCGGCCGACACCTTCCGCGCGGCGGCGGCCGAGCAGCTGCAGACGTGGGGCGACCGGGTGGGCGTCGAGACCGTGCGCGGTCCTGAGGGTGCCGACCCGGCCTCGGTCGCGTTCGACGCCGTGAACACCGGCGCCGACCAGGGCGTCGACGTCGTGCTCATCGACACCGCCGGGCGCCTGCACAACAAGTCCAACCTGATGGACGAGCTCGGCAAGATCCGCCGCGTCATCGAGAAGCGCGCGCCCGTCACCGAGTGCCTGTTGCTCCTCGATGCCACGACCGGCCAGAACGGCCTCATCCAGGCGCGCGTGTTCGACGAGGTCACCGACCTCACCGGCATCGTCCTGTCCAAGCTCGACGGCTCGGCCAAGGGCGGCATCGTCGTGCAGGTGCAGCGCGAACTCGGCATCCCGGTCAAGTTCATCGGGCTGGGCGAGGGCGCCGACGACCTCGCGCCCTTCACCGCCGAGGGCTTCGTCGACGGCCTGCTGGGGGAGTGACAGCCTCTTCTAGAAACGCCCTGGGGGTTCTAGAATGGCCCCATGGCCCTGAGCATCAAGACCGACGAAGCGGACGCGCTCGCGCGTGCGGTGGCGGCCAGGACGGGTGAGAGCCTGACCGAGGCGGTCACCGTGGCATTGCGTGAGCGACTGGAGCGCCTCCAGGCTCCACCGCGAGCCGACTTCCACCATGCGGTGGAACGACTGCGGCTCGAGTTCTTGGCGCAGGATCGGCCCGACCCACGCTCCGACGACGAGATCGTCGGCTACGACGAGCACGGGGCTCCGGTGTGAGCGACGTCGTGGTCGACACGAGCGCGGTGATGGCGGTGCTACGAGGAGAGCCCGAGGCGTCCCGCGTGGAGTCGGTGCTCGCGCAGGCGAGCACTCGCTGGATCAGTGCGGGCACCGTGGTGGAGTTGGCGCTGGTCATCGAGTCACGCCACCCCACCTTGACGGTCGAACGCGTGGTGCGAGACTTCCGGCTCACCTCGGTCGATGTCGACGACGACCTCGTCCAGCGCGCCGTCGACGCGTGGCGCCGCTTCGGCCGTGGCCGACACCCCGCCGCGCTCAATTACGGCGACTGCTTCAGTTATGCCCTGGCGCACCGGCTGGGGGCGCCGCTCGTGTGCGTCGGCGACGACTTGTCCCGGACCGACGCGGTCATCGCCTGACGCCGTCACGGTAGGCTGGGGCGGCACCGATCTGTCTGATCGAGTCCTTCGACGAGCTCAGGAACCAACTGCACATGTTCGACACCCTGCAAGACCGCCTGCAAGCCACGTTCCGCAACCTGCGGGGCAAGGGGCGGCTCACCGACGCCGACATCGACGCGACCGCGCGCGAGATCCGCCTCGCGCTGCTCGAGGCCGACGTCAACCTCGGCGTCGTCAAGGAGTTCGTCGCGGCCATCAAGGAGCGCGCCCGCGGCGCCGAGCTGAGCCAGGCGCTCAACCCCACCCAGCAGGTCATCAAGATCGTGCAGGAGGAGCTCATCGAGATCCTCGGTGGGCAGGCCCGGCAGTTGCGCTTCGCCAAGCACCCGCCGACGGTGATCATGCTCGCCGGTCTGCAGGGGGCGGGTAAGACCACCCTCGCGGGCAAGCTCGGCCTGTGGTTGCGCGAGCAGGGCCATACG
>CALMPQ010000466.1 GCA_937872005.1 uncultured Propioniciclava sp. | reverse complement strand
GAGTACCCGCAACAGGATGGACCGGGCCGGAAGCAACGCAATCATGACGATGACCGTCGAGATTACCGCGGCGGTTGCCGAGTCGCCGCCCAGCGCGCGCCCGATCACCGCCGACAGCACGCCATACGACGTCACCACCCCGAACGCGAGGGTCGAGTACGCTGCCGTGGCCACGAGGGCCCTGTCGACGTCGTAGAGGTCGTGGCGCAGCATGGCGATGAGCGTGGCCGTCGGGATGGCGACGTTCATCGCGACGAGGCCACCGAGGGCGAAGATCGGGGTGCCGGTGAGCAGGTAGCCCGCCCAACAGAGCAGGATCGTGGCTGGGACGCTCAGGCAGGAGAGGAACATCCAGCGCAGTCGCGATCGCTGGAGGTCGGTGCCCGCAGCCCGGTACCGCCGCCGGGTAGACAGGGCCGCGGCGACCAGAGCGGCGTAGAACGCGATGAGCACGGGAATGCTGGCGTAGCCGATCCAGTGGGTGCCGAACGGTCGGGGCCAGTCGGGCAGGGGAGGTGTCAGGGGCCCGGGGGCGATCGCGAGCAGGAGGTTGAACGCGACGACGAGGGCGGGCAGGGCGATGGCGGTGCGCCGCCCCCAGGTGTCGGCTGGACGGCCGTCGGGGAACAGGAGCAGCACCATCGCGAAGGGGAGGAACCACCCCATCCAGATGCCCTGGGTGAGGTTCAGGAGCTCCGCGCTGGCCGCGAGGCCGCTCGGCGCGTCGGCCAGCGCCTCGGCCCAGGTGCCGTGGGCCATCTGCAGGATGATGTTGGCCCCTGCTGCGGTCAGCCAGGGCCCCACCCAGTTCGACGGATCGTGACGTGTCACGAGGTGTCCGGCGGTGAACGGAATGGCCGAGCAGAGGATCGACCCGCCGACGACCCACGCGTCGGCCGGGTAGCCCTTGTCACGAACGGCGAGGAACGCCAGCACGAGCAGCGCAGCGGAGGCGGCCCAGAGTCCGTACGTCGCGCGCCGCGGCCAGGTCATGATTCAGGCTAAACCGGGAAGGAGTGCCACGCCATCCGTGCCACCACGCACCCACCACCACAGAGATGAGGTGCAGTGGCTCCTCGGACGCCGCGGGAATGCTCTCGGCGCGACAGTGGGACGACATCACACCCCACCTCAGGAGGACATCAGCCATGAGCGCCATTGAGCACCCCACCCAACCCATCGACGGCGCGACGTCGCCAGCCGTGCCGACCACCCCGGAGGCCGCACCCCGCGACCTGCGCCGAACCTGGCGACGCCTCGCCGCGGCATCCCTGATCCTCGGCCCCCTCGGCGTGACCCTGATCCGGGCCGTCATGCCGTACTGGACGAACGATTCGACGGCCGAGATGGTCGCCGGCATGGCGGCGGCACCGGGCCGCGCGGCCGCCATGACCTGGCTCGGTCTCGCCACCACCCCGTTCCTCCTGCTGAGCGCCCTGGCGATGGGATTCGTCGCCCGCCGCCGGGCCCCGGTCATCGCGACGTGGGGAGCGGGCGTGCTCTTCGGCGCCTACGCCCTCGGCAGCGCCGTCAGTGCGCCCGACATCCTCGTCGAGGCGTTCGTGGCGAGGGGCGACGACCCGGCAGCCATAGCGGCAGACGCCGCGCTGCTGATGGATGCCCCCGCCATGCTGACCGGTGCCTTCACCTTCGTCGTGGGCCACCTCATCGGCATGGTGCTCGTCGCCATCGCGGTGGTCCGAGCCCGCGTCGTCGCCTGGTGGGTGGGTGCCCTCATCGCCGTGGCGCAGCCGATCCACGTGGTCTCGGCCGTCATCGTGCCCAACCGGATGCTCGACGTCGCCTTCGGCTGGGGAGCGACCACGCTCGGGTACGCGCTCGTCGCCTGGGCCGTGCTGCGCACGAGCGACGACGAATGGGACCTGCCGCCTGTCAAGCGCTGACCTTGGAGGTGGGGCATCACGCAGGCCGCGCCCATCCCCTACCGGCGCGCCCGGCACGTCGGGCTGGACATGGTGACCGTGGGGCCGCGGGTAGGATCGCGCCATGACCCAGCCGCCCGCCCACGCGCTCGCGCCCGAGGCGTCTCGCGGCTGGTCGCCCCCGCCCCGCGAGGCGCTCGACTTCCCGGTGTTCTTCGACCCCGAGCCGGCGGTCGCCCGCTACCAGCAGTTCCGCAGCGCCATCAAGGGCCGCATCTTCGGGATCGTGCTGTCCCTGGTCATCTGGGGCGTCATCGGCTGGTTCAACCGCGACAACCTCGACACCATGTTCTGGACGATCTTCGGCATCAGCCTCGCCATCTCCATCGCGCTGCTGGTGCGCACCATCGTGCAGTCGGTGCTCGCGAAGCGGGCGATCGGCCGCCTCCACGAGGGCCTGGCCCTCGGCATCGGCCGCGGCGGGCTCTACCTCGACGACTACCTGGCCTGGGAGGACGTCGACCACCTCGTCGCCGTCCCCGGCGGGTCGCGCGGCTCGGGGCGCCTCGTCGTCGTCGCCACCAACGGCGCGTGGCGCGAGGTGCCGGTCGACTGGCTGAGCCACACCCCGTCCGCGGTCGACAACGCCGTGCGCGCGCTGTCGGGCAACCGGCACCACGTCGACCTGCGGCCGCTCGACAACTGACCCGGCCGGCGGTCCCGGGAGCAGGGTGTCCAGCACCTGAACCCCCGCGTCCGCGAGGTGGCCCGGGTCCCCGCGGGGGGAGCGTCCGCGGCGGATATGCGGTTGAATGGTGGTGTTCGAGGAAGCACCCACCAAGGAGTGACAGATGCCCATTGCAACACCCGACGTGTACGCCGAGATGATCGACCGTGCGAAGTCACAGGGCTTCGCCTACCCGGCCATCAACGTGACCTCGTCGCAGACCCTGAACGCGGCCCTCAAGGGCTTCGCGGACGCCGGTAGCGACGGCATTATCCAGTTCTCGACGGGTGGGGCCGAGTACGGCTCCGGTCAAGGCGTCAAGGACATGGTGACCGGCGCCGTCGCGCTCGCCGAGTTCGCGCACGTGGTCGCCGCCAAGTACCCGATCAACGTGGCCATCCACACCGACCACTGCCCCAAGGACAAGCTGGACACCTACGTCCGCCCGCTGCTGGAGATCTCCCGCCAGCGCGTGGCGAACGGCCAGGACCCGCTGTTCCAGTCCCACATGTGGGACGGCTCCGCCGTGCCGATGGAGGAGAACCTCCAGATCGCCGAGGAACTGCTGGCGCTGACCCAGTACAACAAGCAGATCCTCGAGGTCGAGATCGGTGTCGTCGGTGGCGAGGAGGACGGCGTCGCCAACGAGATCAACGAGAAGCTCTACACCACCCCCGAGGACGGCCTCCGCACCGCCGAGGCCCTCGGCCTGGGCGAGAAGGGCCGCTACATGGCCGCCTTCACCTTCGGCAACGTGCACGGCGTGTACAAGCCGGGTGCGGTCAAGCTGCGCCCCGAGGTCCTCAAGGACATCCAGGACGCCGTGGCCGCCAAGTACGGCAAGGACAAGCCGTTCGACCTCGTCTTCCACGGTGGCTCGGGCTCCTCGGAGCAGGAGATCGCCGACGCGGTGTCGTACGGCGTCATCAAGATGAACGTCGACACCGACACCCAGTACGCGTTCACCCGCCCGGTGGCCGG
>CALMPQ010000465.1 GCA_937872005.1 uncultured Propioniciclava sp. | reverse complement strand
CGATCTCACCGTCGGCCTGGGGGGCCTGGAAGCCGCCGCCCGACGGGGCCTGCGTGCGCTGCTGGGGCTGCTGCGTCTGCTGGGGCTGCTGCGGGGCGCCGCCACCGAGCAGGTCCCCCAAGATGTCGCCGAGGCCACCGCCGGAGGAGCGGCCCTGCTGGCCGCCACCGCCACCGAGGAGGTCGCCGAGGATGTCGCCGAGGCCACCACCCTGCTGGGGGGCGGGCGCCTGGGCGCGGCCACCGCCGGACATCTTCTCCTGCAGCTTGCTGGCGACATAGCCCATCACGATGGGGGCCAGCAGGGGCAGCAGCTTGCGCAGCAGGCCGCCGCCGGCACCGCCGGTGAACTGCTGGATCTGGCTGTCGGCGAAGACGTGGTTGACGATCTTCTCGCCGTCGGCCTCGTCCACGTTGTTGATGTCGATGCTGTCGCCGTAGGCGGCGCTCTGCGCGTGGTCCTTGAGGGCGGCGCGGGTGAGGCCGACCGCACCGTCGGCGTCCGTCACGTTGTTGTCCATGGCGCCGACCAACTGGGCGAGGGCCTGGTCGACGGCCTCGTTGGCCGTCTGCTCGTCGGTGCCCAGGAACTGGGCGATCTGGGACAGGTCGAGGCTGGACTTGATGTCGTCAACAGCAGCCATGGGAATAGCTCCTTCGCTTGGTGGCGGACGCGACGAGCCTAGCGGCCGCCACCAAGGCGAGGAAGGGGTGAATTTCAGCGGCGGGCGGTGCTCCGCCACGCGCCGTGCCCCTGGAGCACGGCGTGCCGCACGAGGTGCCAGTGCGAGCGCCAGCCACCCGCGATCGCCGAGTTCACCGGCGCGTGCGGGCGACCACGGCCCCGGCGGACTGCGGTGATGACGGCCGCCAGGACCGCCACCTCCTCGTCCGTCGGGTTGCCGGACACCACCTGGAACAGCGGGCCCTGCTCCTCGGGCGTGATGGCCTGCTCGCTCACAGCGGGATGTTCCCGTGCTTCTTGGGCGGCAGGGTCTCGCGCTTGGTGCGCAGCAGGCGCATGACCCGGGCGATCGTCTCGCGCGTGGCGTGCGGGTAGATCACCTGGTCGATGTAGCCGCGCTCGGCCGCCACGTACGGGTTGGCCAGCTCGTCGTTGTACTCCTGGACGAGCTCCTTGCGGCGGACCACCGGGTCCTCGGCCTCGGCGAGCTCCTTCTTGTAGAGGATCTCGACCGCGCCCTCGGCGCCCATGACGGCGATCTGGGCGGTCGGCCAGGCCAGGTTCACGTCGGCACCCAGGTGCTTGGAGCCCATGACGTCGTACGCGCCGCCGTAGGCCTTGCGGGTGATGACGGTGATGAGCGGAACGGTGGCCTCGGCGTAGGCGTAGATCAGCTTCGCGCCACGGCGGATGATGCCGTTGTGCTCCTGCTCGACGCCGGGCAGGAAGCCGGGGACGTCGACGAACGTGAGCACGGGGATGTTGAAGCAGTCACAGGTGCGCACGAACCGGGCGGCCTTCTCGGACGCGTCGATGTCGAGGCAGCCGGCGAACACCATCGGCTGGTTGGCCACGACACCCACGACGCGACCCTCGATGCGGCCGAAGCCGACGACGATGTTGCCCGCGAAGAGCTCTTGGACCTCGAGGAACTCGTCGTCGTCGAGGACCGTCTTGATGACGGTGCGGATGTCGTAGGGCTGGTTCGGGCTGTCGGGGATCAGCGTGTCGAGCTCACGGTCGTGGTCGGTGATCGTGAGGTCGGCCTCGGCCTCGTCGTAGACCGGCGGGTCCTCGAGGTTGTTCTGCGGCAGGTAGCTGAGCAGCTCGCGCACGTACTCGATCGCGTCGTTCTCGTCGGCGGCGAGGTAGTGGGCGTTGCCCGACTTGCTGTTGTGGGTGCGACCGCCGCCGAGCTCCTCGAGCGTGACGTCCTCACCCGTCACCGTCTTGATGACGGCGGGACCGGTGATGAACATCTGGCTGGTCTTGTCGACCATGATGGTGAAGTCGGTCAGGGCGGGGCTGTACACGTGGCCACCGGCCGCGGCACCCATGATCAGGCTGATCTGCGGGATCACGCCCGAGGCGAGGGTGTTGCGGCGGAAGATCTCGCCGTACAGGCCGAGGGAGACCACGCCCTCCTGGATGCGGGCGCCACCACCCTCGTTGATGCCGATGAGCGGGCAACCCGTCTTGATGGCGAAGTCGATGATCTTGACGATCTTCTCGCCGTAGACCTGGCCGAGCGCGCCGCCGAACAGCGCGACGTCCTGGCTGAACACGCAGACGGGACGACCGTGGATGGCGCCGACGCCGGTGATGACGCCGTCGGTGTAGGGACGCTTGGCCTGCATGCCGAACGCCGTTGAGCGGTGGCGGGCGAACTCGTCGAACTCCGCGAAGGTGCCCTCGTCCAACAGCGCTGCGATGCGCTCCCGAGCGGTGAGCTTGCCCTTGGCGTGCTGCTTCTCAACGGCAGCCGGGGAGGCGGCGTTCTCAGCGGCGAGAATGCGTTCCCCGAGATCGGCGATCTTCCCCTTCGTCGTGTGGATGTCGATCTCCATGCGCTGACCATAATGCCTACGGGCCCTCAGGCCCCAAGCCAGCCTGCCCGTCCGCGTCGCTAGGGTGGTCGTGTGAGCGCATTCATCGACGCGGACGCCCTTGGTCTGGCCGTCGCGGGGGGACTGTGGCAGGGCGTGGACGTGGTCGCCACGACCGGTTCGACCAACGCCGACCTGGCCGGGCTGTCGCGGGAGGGCGCCCCGGCGGGGCTCGTCCTCGCGTCCGGCCACCAGAGCGCCGGCCGGGGCCGCCTGGCCCGCCGCTGGGAGGCCCCGCCCGACACCTCGATCGCCTGTTCGGCGCTGGTGGCGCCGCGGCGTCCGATGCCGGAGTGGGGCTGGCTGCCCCTGTTGGTGGGCATGGCGGTGACCGACGGCGTCCGGGCGGCGACGGGGCTGGACGCCCGCCTCAAGTGGCCCAACGACGTGCTGGTCAACGACCGCAAGCTGTGCGGGATCCTGTGCGAGTCGGTGGGGGACGCCGACACCCCACGGGCCGTGCTGGGGTTCGGGCTCAACGTGTCGCTGCGGGCCGACCAGTTGCCGGTGCCGACCGCGACCTCGACCCGCCTCGAGGGTTCGGACGTCTCGGCCACGGCGATCCTCGCCGCCGTGCTGCGCTCGCTCGAGACGTGGTTCGTGGCGTGGGACGGCGGGGCCGACGTCGTGGCGGAGTACCGGCGGCGCTGCGACACCATCGGCCGCGACGTCGTGGTGCGGATCGCGGGCGGCGACCCCGTCACCGGCAGGGCCGTGGGCGTGGACGCCGGGGGCGGGATCGTCGTCGACACCGGCTCCGGGGAGCGGACGTTCGTCGCGGGGGATGTCGAGCACCTCAGGCCGGCCTGATGCACGACCTCGACGGACTGCTGCCCGAGGGCGCCGAGCGGCGCTTCGTGGAGACGTCGGCCGGGCGGTTGTCGGTGTTGGCGGCGGGATCGGGCGGGGTGCCGGTCGTGCTCGTGCACGGCGGCGGCACGGACGCCGCGGCGATCTCCTGGTTCCGGTTGCTGCCGGCGCTGGGGGTCGATCGGCAGGTCGTGGCGCCCGACCTGCCGGGCTTCGGGGCGTCCCTGGACGTCGACCCGGTGGGTGGACCCGTCGCCCTGGCTGATGTGGTGGCCCAGGTGCTGGACGCCCTGGGCCTGGAGCGCGTCGTGCTCGGCGGGGTGTCGATGGGCGGCGACGTGGCACTGAACGTGGCGTTGGGGCATCCGTCGCGGGTGGCCGGGTTGGTGTTGATCGCACCCGGTGGTTTGGTCGGCTCGCTGGGCCATCCGTGGGCGCAGGGGGCCGCGTGGCTGGCGTCCCGCTTGCCGGATGTGGTGCTGCTGCCGCTGGGGCGTCGCGCGAACCGGTTCGTGAAGGTGGCGTTGAAGGCCGTGGTGAAGGACATCGCGCGGCTGCCCGCCGAGGTGATGGACGAGTTCACCCGGCTGGCGCGCAACCCGCGTGGGGTGCTGGGGTATGCGCGCTACAACCAGGCCACGCTCGGCCCGCGGGGGATGCGGAACGACCTGACGTCCCGGGTGGCCGGGGTGGGTGTGCCGACCCTGTTCCTGCACGGCGTGGACGACCCGATCGTGCCGATCGAGGGGTCGCGGCGCGCGGTCGCTTCGATGCCTGCTGCGCGGTTGGTGGAAGTGGCGGGCGTGGGGCACTGGGTCCAGCTGGAGGACCACGATCGGGTGCTGCGTGAGGTGCGGGCGTTCCTGGCCGAGGTGGAGCCGGGCTAGTCGGCCAGGAAGGGCCAGACCAGGTCGTTGAACTGCTGGGGGGCCTCGATGTTGATCTGGTGCCCTGCGCCCTGGATGACCTCGAGGCGCGCGCCGGGGATGCCGGCGGCGAGGTCGCGGGCGGCCGCGAGGTTGGCCTTGTCGTGGGCGCCGACGAGGACGAGGGTCTTGGCGGTGACGTCCTTCAGGCGGGAGCGGTAATCGATCGTCGCGGCCTGGTCGAGGGCCTTGAGGAACCGCTTCTTCTCCACCCCCATGGACGCCAGCCGCTTGGCCGGCATGAGCGAGAAGACGAGCCGCTGGGCGCGCATCACCGACTTCGGCGGGTTCACCTGACCGGCGGCGAGCACGAGGTGGGAGACGTTCTCGGGCGCCCGGATGGCGGCGTCGAGCGCGACCATGGCGCCCAGGGAGATGCCCACGAGCGACATCTGTTCGACGCCGTGCTGGTTGAGCAGGGCGAGCACGTCGTCGGCGGCACCCTGGACGGAGAACTCCTCGTCACGGCCCGGACGGGTGCCCTTGAGCCACGGGGCGACGGCCTTGAACCCGGACGGCATGGCGGTGACCTGGTCCTGCCAGGACTGGGGGGTCTGGCCGAGACCGTGCAACAGGGCGAGGAGGCGCATGCGGCCAATCTAGTGGGGGCTTGGGTGGGCGCGTCCGCCGGCTGTGGGACGATGGCCGGCGTGACCGATGAGCCCGAGGTGCCGGTGCCCCCCGTGCCCGGCAACGACCCGCGGCTGCCGTTGTCGACGCAGTTGTTCCGGTTCGTGGTGACCGGTGGGTTGTCGGCGGTGGTCGACTTCGGGCTGTTGTGGGTCGGCATGTGGCTGGGCCTGGGCCACACGCTCGCCAAGGCGATCTCGTGGGTGTTCGGCACGCTCACGGCGTACGCGATCAACTCG
>CALMPQ010000464.1 GCA_937872005.1 uncultured Propioniciclava sp. | reverse complement strand
GCCTGTGGGTCGACCGCGAAGAACTGCGACGCCTGGCGCCCGGGTACGAGCCGATGCGCCTGTTCGCTCAGCCCGACGGCGCGCGGCCCGTGATCCGGGAGGTCCGCTGGCTGGTCCCGCACCAGCCTGTTCCCGCAGCCAAGGGCATCGCCGATGCCGCGACCAACGCGGCACGCCACCAGTATCGCGTCGAGCAGCAACTCGACCAGGTGCTGGGCCAGCGGGGGAGTCCCGAGACGGTCCCGGCCCTCACCGTCGCGGATCGTCGGGTCCGAGCCCACGCCAACCAGCAGCAGACCGGGCGAGATGTCCCCCGCAACCCGCCGATCTGAGAAGGGGGCATCGTGGTGAACCAAGATCCTGTGGGCGAGGATGCGGTCGGCGGCGGGTACGAGGTGCTGTTGGGCGACATCATCGGGGTGCTTGATCAGGCCAGGTCGGCAGCGGCTCGGGGCGTCAACACGTTGATGACCACCGCCTACTGGCTGATCGGTCGCCGGATCGTCGAACACGACCAAGCCGGCGCGTCCCGCGCCGACTACGGCAGCCGCCTGCTGGATCGCCTCTCGGCAGACCTGTCTGGTCGGCTGGGCCGTGGCTTCAGTCGCCGGAACCTGCAGCAGATACGCCAGTTCTACCTGACCTGGCCGCCCGACCAGATTCGGCAGACGCTGTCTGCCGAATCCAAACCCGTCGAGACGGGCCTGACGACGTCTGCCGAACCGGCCACGTTGGCCATCGTGCCGTTGCCCGCAGTGGGAGATCCGCGCTGGGCCCGCGCCTTCCCCCTGTCCTGGTCAGCCTACGTACGCCTGCTCACGATCAAGGACGACCAGGCCAGATCGTTCTACGAAACCGAAGCCCTCCGCAACGGCTGGACCGTCCGGCAGCTGGACCGCCAAGTCAACGCCATGTTCTACGAACGAACCGCGCTCTCCATGGACAAGACGGCGATGCTCCGGCAAGGGGCCGACCAAGCATCTTCGGATGTGCTCAGCCCGCAAGCAGCGTTCCGTGACCCCTTCGTCTTGGAGTTCCTCGACCTGAAGGACCAGTACTCCGAAACCGACCTGGAGGACGCGCTGGTCAACCACTTGGCCGACTTCCTGATGGAACTCGGCGACGACTTCGCCTTCCTCGCCCGACAGCGCCGGATGCGGATCGACGACACCTGGTTCAGGGTCGACCTCACCCTGTTCCACCGAACCCTGCGCTGCCTGGTGTTGATCGACCTCAAACTGGGCCGCTACTCCTACCAAGACGCCGGCCAAATGACGCTGTACCTCAATTACGCCCGCCACCACTGGACCAAACCCGGAGAGAACCCACCCGTCGGACTCATCCTGTGCGCCCACAAGGGCGCCGACGAAGCCCGCTACTCCCTCGAAGGACTCGCCAACCCCGTCCTGGCCGCCGAATACAAGCTCGCCCTGCCCAACGAGGCCACCCTGGCAAGCGAACTCGCCCGCACCCGCACAGAACTCGAGGCTGGGGCAAAGCAAGGCCAGTCCTGACAGAACCGCCCGCCATCAGTGATATCGCCTTGGCGGAGGCTGAGCTGCATGGTTGCCGTTGCCGCGGCGGAGGCCCTTACGCCCCACCCTGGTGCTTCAGTCTTCAGTCAACCTCGGGGATGTAGTACGTCGCGAGCGACGCGTTTGCCGTCGCGATCTACATGGAGGCCCATTCACGAGGGTTGAAAGTGAGCGTGGCTGGTGGTCGCGGTGTGGTGCAGCGGCCCTCGGCGCAGCGCTGGCTGGTCGTGGCCAGCGTGACGTGCTTCGCCGCCGCGGTGGTGCTGGCGCCACGATGGTCGCGCCGGTGGCGGCACGAGGTCGATCGAGGACATTGTGATGTCGAAGGCCACGATCTCAACGATCACCGACACCGACCGCCCACTGGCGGGGCTGTACGGTCTGAGGTCCAGGGGTGCTACAGCTCACCGCGGGCCATGGCCGACAGCTTGGCGGCGATGTCTTGATCGCGATCCGAGGCAGCGTGCTGGTAGCGGAGCGCTGCACCGACAGTGCTGTGACCGAGCCGTTGCATGAGTTCAGCCAGGGTGGCGCCGCTTCTCGCGGCCATCGTCGCTCCCGTGTGCCGGAGGTCGTGAAATCTGAGGTCCGGCCGTCCGGCGATGGCGCGAGCGCGCTTGAACACCTTGTAGAGGCTCCCGTGGTGCATGTGATTGCCCTCGACGTTCGGGAAGAGCAGACCGTCTGACCCTGGCTGGGCGTGGTTGTCGAGATGGTGTTCCAGCATGGGGATCACGTGCGGGGGGATGGCCACGTCGCGAATGCCGGCGTCCGACTTGGGCGTCCCAACCACCGGGGTGTGTTGGTTGGGCCACGTGACGGCGCGCCTGACGAGGACGGTTCCGGTCCCCTTCTTGGGGTCGAGCACGATGTCCTTGCGTCGCAGCTCAGTCAGTTCACCAAACCTTAGGGCGCACCAGGCTGCCATTGTGATCAGTGCTTGGTAGCGCTCGGGCAACGCTTCGGTCAACGCGGTGAGTTCCGAGATGCTCGCGGGGCGGATGGCCTTCACACGTTTGGTCGTGCCCGCGCCTCGGAGCCGGCACGGGCTCGCGTCCACCAACTCATCCGATGCTGCCGTTGCGTAAATGGTGCGAAGCAGGGAGTAGAGGTGGGCGCGGGCTGTCTTCTTGGCAGGGTCGAGCTTGTCGTACCACGCCTTGACGTCCGCACTTGTCACCTCGCGAAGCTGTGCGTCACCGAAGTGGCCCTCCAACACTGGACCGTTCCCGCTTTGGTGGAGGGTGGGGCATATTCCGCGGGTTCCTGAA
>CALMPQ010000463.1 GCA_937872005.1 uncultured Propioniciclava sp. | reverse complement strand
TTCCGATCTCACGGCCGCCGACCTCGTCGCCGACGGGGACGCCGGGCGGCTCGTGCTGGCCGTGCCCGGCCGCTACAACCTGCACAACGCCGCCGCCGCCTACGCGGTGGGGCGCGCCCTCGACCTGCCGGGGCCGGCGCTGCGCGAGGCGCTCGGGGCGTTCACCGGTACCCACCGGCGCTTCGAGGCCAAGGGCGAGGTCGACGGGGTGCGGGTGTTCGACGACTACGCGCACCACCCCACCGAGGTGGCCGCCGTGTTGCGGGCGGCGCGTCCCCGGGTCGTGCCGGGGGGACGCCTCGTGGCCTGCTTCCAGCCCCACCTGTTCAGCCGCACCCGCGACTTCCTGGACGAGTTCGCCACCGCCCTGACGCTGGCCGACGAGGTCGTCGTCTGCGGCATCTACCCCGCCCGCGAGGAGGCGGCGGACTTCCCGGGGGTCACGGCGTCCGCGCTGGCCGACCGCGTGCGGTCGCTGGGCCAGGACGCCCTCGTGGTGGAGGACCTCCCCGACACCGCCCCCGCGCTGGTCGGGATCGTGAAGCCGGGGGACCTGGTCCTGACGATCGGTGCCGGGAGCATCACGACGGTCGGCGCCGACCTGGTCGACCTGCTGCGGGGGAGCCGGTGACCGACCCGCTCGTCGACGTCACCGGGGCCCGGCGTCGACGGGCGCGGGCGCGGCTCCAGCGACGCCTCATGCTCGCGGGGGTGGCGGCCGGTGTGCTCGCCCTGGTCGGTGGGGTGTTGTGGCTGGTGTTCGCCAGCCCTTGGCTCGCGGCACGGGAGGTGCGCGTCGTCGGGAACACGCTGGTCCCGGCCGACCAGGTGCTGACCGCGGCCGCGGTGCCGCTCGGAACCTCCTTGGCCGGGCTGGACACCCACGCGATCGAGGAGCGGGTCCGTGCCCAGGTGCCTGCGGTGCGCGAGGTCACGGCGTCCCGGGTCCTGCCGGCCACGGTGGAGTTGGCGATCACGGAGTGGCAACCGCGCATCGTGGTGGAGGTGCCGGGCTCGTGGGTGTGGATCTCGGGGGACGGCCAGGCCTTCCACACGACGCCCGAACGGCCCGAGGGCGTCATGGTGGCGCAGGGCAACCTGGCCGACGAGAACATCCTCACCACGCTGGCCGCCGTGGCGGGCGATTTGCCCCCCGAGGTCGGTGGGCAGGCGGACCACATCGCCGCCGCCACCGTCGACTCCGTGACCGTCACCCTCAAGGACGGGCGCCGGATCGTCTGGGGCAGCGCCGAGGACGCGGAGCTGAAGGCCAGCGTCGTGGTTCCGCTGCTGACGGTGACGGCCAAGGAGTACGACGTCTCGGCCCCCACGCACCCCACCACCCGCTGACCCTCGAGGGTTGCGGAGAAACCCTCAACCCGAGGTTGAGGGGCGCGCCGACAAGGGGCACTCCGGTGGACCGGGGACCGGGCCGTTGGCATAACCTGAGCCGCAGCCCCGAGGCCTTCGTCGTTCTCCTTCCCACTCGAAAACGGCCGAGGTGGGGCTGATGGACCAATGACCGGCGACGGACTTTCAAGAAGACAGGTACCCAACGTGGTGAGTGCATCCCAGAACTACCTGGCGATCATCAAGGTCGTGGGCGTGGGTGGGGGCGGCGTGAACGCCGTCAACCGAATGATCGAGGCGGGGCTTCGCGGCGTCGAGTTCATCGCCGTGAACACCGACGCCCAGGCGCTGCTGATGAGCGACGCCGACGTCAAGCTCGACATCGGTCGCGACCTCACCCGCGGGCTCGGCGCCGGCGCCGACCCCGACAAGGGTCGTCAGGCAGCCGAGGACCACGCGGACGAGATCGAGGAGGTCCTCAAGGGGGCCGACATGGTCTTCGTGACCGCGGGTGAGGGTGGTGGCACCGGCACGGGTGGTGCCCCGGTCGTGGCGCGCATCGCGCGCTCGCTGGGGGCCCTGACGATCGGTGTGGTCACGCGTCCATTCAGCTTCGAGGGACGCCGCCGCTCGACCCAGGCCGAGGACGGCATCACCAAGCTGCGCGAGGAGGTCGACACCCTCATCGTGATCCCGAACGACCGGCTGCTGGAGATGACCGATCACCAGGTCGCGATCCTCGAGGCCTTCAAGCAGGCCGACCAGGTGCTCATGCAGGGCGTCTCGGGGATCACCGACCTCATCACCACGCCCGGCCTGATCAACCTCGACTTCGCCGACGTGAAGGCCGTCATGAGCAACGCCGGGTCGGCGCTCATGGGCATCGGCTCGGCCCGCGGCGAGGACCGCGCCCGCGCCGCCGCCGAGATGGCCGTCTCGAGCCCGCTGCTGGAGACCTCGATCGACGGTGCCCACGGCATCCTGCTCGCCATCGCGGGTGGCTCGGACCTGGGCCTGTTCGAGGTGTCGGCCGCGGCCAACCTGATCGAGGAGGCCGCCCACGAGGAGGCCAACATCATCTTCGGCACCGTGATCGACGACGCGCTCGGCGACGAGGTGCGGGTCACCGTGATCGCGGCCGGCTTCGACGGCGGGCAGCCGCCGCGACGCCAGCCGGGCATCACACGGTCACCCGACCTGCGCCAGGGGCGTCCCGGCGCGGCGCCGGTGAGCCGTCCGGAGCCGACGTTCACCCGTCCGGCCCCGCAGGTGCAGCCCACGGCGCCGGCCCAGCCCGCCGAGCCGTTCGCCCGCCCGCAGCAGCAGCCCCCGGTCGAGCGCCCCAGCTACGCGCCGCGTCCGATGCAGCCGCCGGCCGACGACGACCTGGACGTGCCCGACTTCCTGAAGTAGGAGGTCCCACAGGTAGGGCGTATGTCGATTGGCCGCCGCCCCAGCACGCACCTGAGCACCTTCTCCTCAGTCGTCGTGGCTCCGCCACGACTCCCCCGTCGGCGGCACTCATGCACGCACTGGAACGACGCCCAACTCGACAGCCCCTACCTGCGGAACCTCAGCGATGTACGACTTCTACCGTGACCCCGGCGCCGACGGCGTCGGGGTCGCCTTTTCCGACGCGGCCGCGCCC
>CALMPQ010000462.1 GCA_937872005.1 uncultured Propioniciclava sp. | reverse complement strand
CCCTCGCGTAGCGCCACGAGGTGGCCGAAGGCACCCAGGTACGGTTCAACGGTCGTGACTGGTTCCCCGTCGCGGGCCACCGAGATGGTGAGTCCGCTGGGGGTTCCCGCCACCAATTCACCGTCAACCGAGACGCTGAATCCATCCACCTGGTCAACGCGGGACGGTTCCTGTGCCACGGGAGCCACGTCCCCGGCCACCTCAACCGTGCGCGTGAGCGTCAGCGCCTCGGCCCCCGCGGGAGTGAAGTCGGCGAACACACGGTAGTTCCCGGCATGGGTCCATTCCCAGGGCGTCGACCATGTGCCGGTGGTCTGGTCCAGGGTGGGGTGCACGTGGCGGAATTCGCTGCCGTCGGAGCGGGCCACGATCAGGTGCAGGTCCTTTTCGTGGGCGGTGGTGTACCGGGTCACCGCGGTTCCGGCGGCATCCTGGATCTGGAAGCTCATTTTCCCTGGCTGTCCGGGAACCGCAGGTGCGCCAATCGGAGAGAGCACGAATCCGTCCGCACCCAGCGCGAGGCCGTTCACGGTATTCATCGCCGCCGACGTTGATTCCATGTTCTCGGGAACGTGTTCATTCAGCTCGCTGCCCTCGGTCCAGGCAGCTGCCGCGCTGTCGGGCACGGTGGCCCCGGCGATGCCGAAGGCGCCACCGAAAGCCACCACTACCCCGAGCCCGTAGAGGCCAAGTCGTGTGCCTGCGTTCATGCCGCCCGCACCGCCGAATAACCGGCTTCCTCCACCGCGGCCAGGACCTGGGCGTCGTCGACCGTGCCGGTCACGGTGAGCTTGCCCGTTGCGGCACTCACCGCGATGTCCTGGACCCCGGCAATCTCGCCGACCTCTTCGCGGATCGACAGTTCGCAGTGCCCGCAGGTCATTCCGGTTACCTGGTACTCGTTCGTGGTCATTGAATGCTCCTCATTCTAAGCGAGATATACCCCTAGGGGGTACTGGTATACAGAACACTGTACCCCCCTGGGGTATTCCCGTCAAGCAAACCATCAGCGAGGCGAGGCCGACACGATAGAGACAGCCATTGCCGCCATCAGGGGACACTTGCATTGCCGGTGAATAATCCGACGCTCAAGAATCCAGCGTCCGTAAACGATCGTTCGTGAGACACTCTTCTTCAGGATTCTTGGCCCGCGGATTCCCGCGGCAGATTTTGTAACGCTTGCCGTGTACGCGGCAATGTAACGCTCAACCGGGTTGGTGATACATTTTTGGTATGCGAATCGGATACGGGCGTGTCTCAACACGCGATCAGCACCCCGAGGCCCAACACGATGCCCTGCGCGCGGCCGGCTGCGAGCAGGTGTTCCTCGACACCGCCTCGGGGAAACTCGCCCGCAGACCCGAACTCGAAAAGGCGCTACTCTCGGCCAACCGGTCTGGCGACCAGCTCGTTGTCACCAAGCTGGACCGGCTCGGGCGGTCGCTGGAAAACCTCATAGACCTGTCCAAGACGCTGCAGGAGCGCGGCGTCGACCTGGTGGTCCTGGATCAGGGCATCGACACCTCCTCACCCGCCGGACGGATGTTTTTCCAGATTATCGGCTCGATCGCCGAGTTCGAACACGCGCTGATGTCCGAACGAACCCGCGACGGGCTGGCCGCCGCGCGGGCACGTGGGCGGACCGGTGGGCAGAAACCAAAGCTCGGTCCCCGCCAGGTCAAGCTGGCAAGGGAAATGTATGAGGAAAAGGATGCCGAGGGGAAACGTGCCCATACCGTCGAGCACATCGCCCAGGAATTCGGCGTCAGCCGTCCCACCATCTACAGGCACCTGGCCAAACCATGACTCGCGGGCATGGTGCTCCGCACCAGGACGAGTCCGTAGATTGCGGCCTTCCAACTAACAAGGATTTCTGACATGGCCTTGCGTTCCTTGCTCACGACTGCCGAACGCGGCCAAGTCCTTGAAATCCCCACCGGCACCGAGGATCTGGCTGCCCACTACACACTCAGCGAAGCGGACATGTCGTTGATTCGCCAACGCCGCGCAGATGCCAACCGGTTGGGCTTTGCCATCCAGCTCTGTCTGCTTCGGCACCCGAGTATCGCACTGACCGACGACACCGAAGTACCCACTGAAATGATCGACTGGGTCTCGGCCCGCCTGGCCATCCCGGCCGAGGCCTGGGATGAATATGGGACACGTGGGGAAACGCGCCAGGAACACGGACGGGAGATTCGCGCGTATCTGGGCCTGTCCGCGTTCGGCATCGCGGATTTTCGCCAGCTCGTGGAACACGTGGGCGAGGTTGCCGCGCAAACAGACAAGGGCATTGTCTTGGTCGAGGGAGCGCGGGACTTCCTGCGCTCAAAGAAGATCGCGTCGCCCGGAATCGGGATCATTGAAAGGGCCTGTGCGCAGGCGCTGACCCGGGCGAACCGGCGAATCTACGCCATCTTAGGCGACCAACTCTCCGTCGAGCACCAAGGTCGTCTGGATGGTTTGTTACTTCGCCGCACCGATAGTTCCTTAACCCAAATCGGCTGGCTGCGGCAGGCACCACTGCGACCCAACGCACGGGCGATGAATGAGCATATCGATCGGCTCACGGCCTGGCGTGCACTTTGTCTGCCCTGGGACGCCGGCAAACTGGTGCATAGGAACAGGTTGCTGAAGTTGGCTCGCGAGGGCGCATCGATGACCGCGGCAGACCTGGCCAAGTTCGAACCTGGACGCAGGTACGCGACCCTGTTCGCGATGTCCGTGGAAAGCATGGCGACGGTCACCGATGAAATCATCGATCTGCATGACCGAATTATTGGCCGGATCATTCGCACCGCCCGGAACAAACAAAACCAGAACACACTGGCCTCCCGTGCCACCGTCGCAGCCATGATGCGCCTGCACTCCAAGCTCGGCGATGCCCTGATCACAGCCAAGGATAACGGCGAGGACCCCTTCGCAGCGATCGACACAGCCATCGGCTGGGAAACCCTGGCTGCAAGCATCACCCAAGCCAAGGAACTGACCCGGCCCG
>CALMPQ010000461.1 GCA_937872005.1 uncultured Propioniciclava sp. | reverse complement strand
CGTGGATGAGTCCGCCGCGTCTGACACCATCACCATCGGCTGCACCGTCACCGTCGTGGACCTCAAGACCGGCCGGCTCCTGCCGCACGACCCCTCCCTGCTCATCACCCGCCGCATCGACCTCGACTACCGCGAGGCCACGCCGTCCCCCCGCTGGAACCAGTTCCTCTCGGAAGTCTTCCCTGACCAGCCCGAGATGCCCGGTTACATGCAGCGGGTCATCGGCTACGGCATCACGGGCGAGACCGACGAGCAGGTGTTCATCGTCAACTACGGCACCGGGGCGAACGGCAAGTCCATCTTCACCGATGTCATCACGACCATCTTCGACCCCATCACGACCATCACCCCCTTCAGCACCTTCGAGGCGCGTCGGGGCGACGGGGTGCCGAACGACCTCGCGGCCCTTGCGGGCGCGCGGCTCGTCATTGCCCCCGAAGGCAACCAGGGTAAGCTGATGGACGAGGCCCTCCTGAAGCGCGTAACGGGCCAGGACAAGATCACGGCCCGCTTCCTCCGCCGAGAGTTCTTCGAGTACCGCCCCCAGTTCCTCCTGCTCATGGCGACCAACTACAAGCCGGCCTTCCGCGGCCAGGACGAGGGCCTCTGGCGCCGCGTCAAGCTGATCGAGTGGCGCCGCTTCTTCAGGCCGGAGGAGCGGGACCACGCCCTCCAGGACAAGCTCATGGCCGAGGCCGAGGGTGTCCTCGCGTGGGCGGTCGCCGGTGCGGTGGCCTGGTATCAGGGAGGCCTGCAGGAGCCGGCCAGCATCACGGCCGTCACGGACGACTTCCGCAAGCAGTCGGACTCGCTCGTGGAGTTCCTCTCGGTGACGGAGGAGTCCGAGTATACCAAGGGCGACGTGGCCAACCCTGACCACTGGATCGCGCGTACGGACCTGTTCCGCGACTTCCAGGACTGGGCGGACCGGGAGAACTTCCTGGACCTGAAGAACTGGTCATCCCGGGCCTTCTACAGGGCGATCGAGGAGCGGGGATACCCGGCCGGCCGCCGCAACGGGGTCATAGGGTTCCGCGGCATCCGCAAGGTGAAGTCTTCGCCCTTTGACACCCCGCCCGTCCCGGTCAACAACGGCCCGGACGAGCCTGCCCCCGTTGACATGCGCGGCCCGAAGGAGATTTGGTGAGGACCCTCACGCACGTCGTCGCAGGCGACACCTGCACCATCCGCATCCCCGAGGACGCCTCGGAGATGCCGGAGTTCCTGGCGTGGATGAACGCCCAGGGAGACCAGTCTCTCGCGCTGGACACCGAGACCACCGGCCTTGGCGTCTTCGGCGAGGGGTTCAACGTCCGACTGATCCAGATTGGCAACGCCCGCGAGGCCTGGGTCCTCCAGGCCCACCTCTTCGCCGGCTGGGCCACCACGGCCATCCGCCGCCACAAGCGCTGGGTGCTGCACAACGCGGCCTACGACCTCCAGGCCCTGAACAAGGTCTACGGGGTCACGATCGAGGAGATGACCCCCAAGGTCCTGGACACGATCATCCTGAGCAAGCTGGTGGAGCCCCACCGTCGTGGGGGCCACAAGCTGAAGCCCCTGGCCGAGGAGCACGTCGACCCGAGTGCCCTCGACACCTCGGACGGCCTGACCGAGCACTTCCGCCGGCTGGGCTTCACCAAGGAGACCGGCTGGGCGCTCATCGATATCCACGACGAGCTGTACAACCGCTACGCCGGCCTGGACGTCATCTACACGGCGCGGCTCTACGTGGTCCTGGCCCAGCGGGTGCGGGAGCTCCTCGTCGAGCACCTCGCCCAGTTCGAGCACACCATCCAGGGCTACCTCAACCTGATGCGCCGCAAGGGCATCCGCATCGACGTCGACTACGCGACCCGCCAGCGGGACGAGTTCCTCCGCGAGGGCGAGGAGCACCTCCGGGTGGTCCGCGAGGAGTACGGCCTAGAGAACCTCAACTCGACCGCGCAGGTTGAGGCGGCTCTCCTGGCCTCGGGTGCGGAGCTCTTCGAGAAGACGCCGAACGGGGCCTACAAGGTCGGCAAGGAGGTCCTCCTCCCGCTCGCCGGAATGGACGAGTACTGGGGCGACATCGAGGGCTTCGAGAACCCGAACCTCCTGGCCCGCCACATCGCCCAGGGCAAGCGCGCCTTCCGGTTCGCCAACGCCTACCTCGGCAAGTTCCTCGAGGTGATGGACGCCGACAGCCGCATCCACCCGAACGTCACCGGCCTCGAGGCCCGCACCAGCCGCATGGCCGTGTCGGACCCCCCGCTCCAGCAGCTGCCGGCCAACGACTGGAAGGTGCGCCGCGCGATCGTGGCCGACCCGGGGATGGACATCATCTCCGCGGACTACGCCCAGATCGAGATGCGCATCGTCGCCCAGCTAGCCGGCATCCGCAAGATGAAGGAGGCAATCCTCAACGGGCTCGACCTCCACGGCTACACCGCGGAGCTCGCCTACGGGCCGGGGTGGACCAAGCAGAACCGCACCCACATGAAGGGCGCCGGCTTCGGCATCGTCTACGGCGGTGGCGCGAAGGGCCTGGCCCCGAAGCTGGGCATCTCGCTGGCGCAAAGCACCGCGGTCGTGCGCGCGTACAACCGCGTCTACCCGGAGATCAAGCGCTACTCGAACAAGCTCCAGCGCGACGCCAAGCGCAACGACATGATGCTCCGCTCTCCGACCGGCCGCATCCTGACGCTGGACCGTGACCGCACCTACGCGGCCATCAACTACATGGTCCAGTCGACGGCCGCCGACGTCCTCAAGAACGCCATGGAGGTGCTCTTCACCGAGGGCCTCGGGGACTACCTGCTCATGCCTGTCCACGACGAGATGATCGCCCAGGCGCCGGCCGAGGACGCCGCCGACGTGGCCGAAGCGATCCGCCGGGCAATGGAGACCTCCATCGGGGACATGCGCCTCGACTCCGACGGCGAGGTCTTCGGCTTCAGCTGGGGTCACGGCCCCGACTACCACCCCCCGGGCAAGTCCGCGCTGGACACGCCCCTGTTCACGGAGAGGCCCTTCTGATGGCCGCGATCGTCCACTACACCCATCACCGGGGGGCCGTGCGCCCGGATGGCCTCTGCCCCCACTGCTTCAACCCCGCCCTCAAGGAGTTCACCGCCCTCCGCATTGACATGGATGGCGTGACTCCGATCGGCACCCGAGTGATGTGCTCGGACTGCCGGGTCTGGATCACACCACTCAAGGAGTTCCCGAAGTGACTGACACCCCACCCACCATCGAGGCCTTTGGGGCCACCTTCCTCCGCGTCCGGCAGCTCCTCGCCGACGTGGGGGACTCCCAGTGGCGCGCCGGCAAGTCGCCCGTCCCCAAGGAGGACACGACCGAGCGGAGCAAGGGCCTGACCTCTGACCCCACCCCGTCAATCGTGGTCGACTCCCGCCGCATGGCCCTTCGCCTCGCGGTAATCGAGGCCGAGCAGGCCCTCGAGAAGGCCGGCCGCAACCTCCAGGCCGCCGAGCGGCACCTCACTGAAGCACTCGAGAAGTGGCAGGGCTGAAGATGGACGAGCTGTTCAAGGCGCGGGTGGGCCGGGTGTCCCTCGACCTAGCCGAGGAGCGCGAGCTGATCG
>CALMPQ010000460.1 GCA_937872005.1 uncultured Propioniciclava sp. | reverse complement strand
TGGCAGGAGATGATCACCAACGTGCCCGCCGCCCAGGTCGAGCGCGTGGCGCGCGAGTTCGCGCAGAACGCGGCCGACACCCGGGGTCGCTCGATGATCCTGATGGGGGCGGGCACCAACCACTGGTACCACTCCGACCTGATCTACCGCACGATGCTCATGCTGACGACCATCACCGGGTGCCAGGGCCGCAACGGTGGCGGCTGGGCGCACTACGTCGGCCAGGAGAAGGCCCGCCCGATCACCGGTTGGGCGCAGATGGCGTTCGGCCTGGACTGGAACCGGCCGCCGCGGCAGATGATCCAGACCGGCTACTGGTACATCAACACCGACCAGTGGCGCTACGACACCTTCACCGCCGACGAGCTCGGCGCGGGGGAAGCCGGCAACGGCCAGTTCAAGGGCAAGGTCACCGCCGACCTGTTCGCCCAGTCGGCGCGCTCGGGCTGGATGCCGTCCTACCCGACGTTCGACAAGAACCCGCTCACGCTGGGGGACGAGGTCAAGGCGTCCGGGAAGGAACCCGGCCGCTACGTGGCCGACGCGTTGAAGTCGGGCGAGCTGAAGTTCGCCGTCGAGGACCCCGACGCCGAGGCGAACTGGCCGCGCGTGCTCACCCTGTGGCGGGCCAACCTGTTCGGCAACTCCGCCAAGGGCGATGAGTACTTCCTCAAGCACCTGCTCGGCACCGACCACGCGGTCAGCGCCGACGAGAGTCCCGAGCACCTGCGCCCCAAGGACATCGTCTGGCACGAGGAGGCGCCGCAGGGCAAGCTCGACCTCGTCCTGACCCTGGACTTCCGCATGACGAGCTCGACGCTGATGTCCGACGTGATCCTCCCCGCGGCGACGTGGTACGAGAAGCACGACATCAACACCACCGACATGCACCCGTTCGTGCACCCGTTCACCCCGGCGATCAACCCGCCGTGGCAGAGCAAGACCGACTGGGAGACGTTCCGGCTGCTGGCCAACCAGTTCTCCGAGCTGGCGAAGACCCACCTGGGCACCCGCACCGACGTCGTCGCCGTGCCGCTCATGCACGACTCCCCCGACGCGATGGCGACCCCGCACGGGATCGTCGCCGACTGGAAGACCGGCGAGGTCGACCCGATCCCGGGCGTGACGATGCCGAAGATCGTCACCGTCGAGCGCGACTACACCAAGATCGGCGAGAAGTACGGGGCGATCGGCCCGCTCATGGACACCCTCGGGACGACCACCAAGGCCGTCACCGTCGACGTGAACTCGGCGATCACCTACCTCAAGGGCAAGAACGGGGTCCGCACGGGTGAGGGGGTGGACGCGGGGCGTCCGAAGCTCGACCACGGCATCCACGTCGCCGAGACGATCATGGCGCTGGCCGGCACCACCAACGGCCACCTGGCCGTGCAGGGCTTCAAGACCCTCGAGAAGCGCACCGGCCACCAGATGCACGACCTCGCGGCCGAGCACGAGGGCAAGATCATCACCTTCAACGAGATCGTGGGCCAACCCACCCCGGTGATCACCTCGCCGGAGTGGTCGGGTTCCGAGTCCGGTGGACGGCGCTACTCCCCGTTCACCATCAACGTCGAGCGGCTCAAGCCCTGGCACACCCTGACCGGACGCCAGCACTTCTACCTCGACCACGACTGGATGAACGCGCTGGGCGAGATGCTGCCGACCTACCGCGGCCCGCTGAACATGACCCAGCTCTTCGGGGAGACCCCGCTGGGTGAGACCAACGAGCTCGGCGTGTCGGTGCGCTACCTGACCCCGCACTTCAAGTGGGCGATCCACAGCCAGTACCAGGACAACTGGTTCATGCAGAACCTCTCCCGCGGTGGGCAGCAGGTCTGGATGAGCGTCCAGGACGCGGCGAAGGTCGGCATCGACGACAACGACTGGATCGAGCTGGTCAACCGCAACGGCGTCGTCGCCGCCCGCGCGATCGTGAGCCACCGCATGCCGGAGGGCACGGTGTTCATGTACCACTCCCAGGACCGGCTGATCGACGTCCCCCTGACCGAGACCAACAACCGGCGCGGTGGCATCCACAACTCGATGACCCGCATCCTGATCAAGCCGAGCCACATCATCGGCGGCTACGCCCAGTTGGCGTTCGCGTTCAACTACCTCGGGCCCACGGGCAACAACCGCGACGAGGTGACGATGCTGCGCAAGCGCACCGCCCCCCTGACGTACTGACCACCCACCTGAGAGCCAAGGAGAACAACATGCGCATCATGGCCCAGATGGCGATGGTGATGAACCTCGACAAGTGCATCGGGTGCCACACCTGCTCGGTGACCTGCAAGCAGGCGTGGACCAATCGCACCGGCCTCGAATACGTGTGGTTCAACAACGTCGAGACCCGCCCCGGACTCGGCTACCCACGCCGCTATGAGGACCAGGACACCTGGAAGGGCGGCTGGGAGCTCGGCCGCAACGGCCGCCTCAAGCTCAAGGGCGGCGGCCGCCTGCAGAAGCTCGCCACGATCTTCAACAACCCCAAGCTCCCCGAGATCGAGGACTACTACGAGCCCTGGACCTACGACTACGAGAACCTCCTCAACGCCCCCGCGGGCAAGACCTTC
Organism: uncultured Propioniciclava sp.; assembly: GCA_937872005.1. Lineage (GTDB taxonomy): Bacteria > Actinomycetota > Actinomycetes > Propionibacteriales > Propionibacteriaceae > Propioniciclava. The sequence goes on along the minus strand of CALMPQ010000460.1, from coordinate 5,711 downwards.
CCCGTGGCCAGGCCCCACTCGCTGCTCGATGGGCGTCCGATGAACCCGCAGTGGGGCGCGAACTGGGACGACGACCTGGGCGGCACCTACAAGACCGGCCACGACGACCCGATGCTGAAGGGCATTGAGGAGAAGGTCACCTTCGAGTTCGACAAGTCGTTCATGTTCTACCTGCCGCGCATCTGCGAGCACTGCCTCAACCCGACGTGCGCGGCGTCCTGTCCCTCGGGCGCGATCTACAAGCGCGCCGAGGACGGCATCGTGCTGGTCGACCAGAACCGCTGCCGCGGCTGGCGCATGTGCATCTCGGGGTGCCCGTACAAGAAGATCTACTTCAACCACTCGACCGGCAAGGCCGAGAAGTGCACCTTCTGCTACCCGCGCATCGAGGTCGGCATCCCGACCGTGTGCTCCGAGACGTGTGTGGGCCGCCTGCGCTACATCGGCCTGATGCTCTACGACGCGGACGCCGTCACCGCGGCCGCCTCGGTCAAGGACGAGCAAGCCCTGTACGAGGCGCAGCGCGGCGTGTTCCTCGACCCGCGCGACCCGGCGATCGCGCGCGAGGCCGAGCGCCAGGGCATCCCCCTGGACTGGATCGACGCCGCCAGGAAGTCGCCGGTGCTGCGCCTGATCAACGACTTCAAGGTCGCGTTGCCGCTGCACCCCGAGTACCGCACGATGCCGATGGTCTGGTACATCCCGCCCCTGTCGCCCATCGTGGACGCCGTGCGCGAGACCGGCCACGACGCCGAGGACGCCGGCAACCTGTTCGGCGCCATCGACGCCCTGCGCATCCCGCTGGAGTACCTGGCCAACCTGTTCACGGCCGGTGACGTCGAGCCGGTCCGCAACGTGCTCGACAAGCTGGCAGCGATGCGCTCCTACATGCGCGACATCAACCTCGAGCGCGAACCGCGCGAGGAGATCGCCCGGGCCGTCGGCATGACCGGCGCCGAGGTCAAGGAGATGTTCCGGCTGCTCGCCATCGCCAAGTACGACGAGCGCTACGTGATCCCGACCGCGCACGCCGAGCAGGCGCACGCGCTCGAGGAGCTCGCGACCGACTGCCCCGTCGGCGAGGGCAGCCCGGGGGTGTTCGGCGGCGGTTCGGGCGGGCCGGTGCCCGTCGCGATCCAGACCCTGCGCGAGACGAAGGCCCGCATGCAGGCCGACGACATGCGCCAGGTGCCCGGCTCGGTGAGTTACCTCGACTGGGACGGCCACGGCGTCCCCGGCCGCGACACCACCGAGGAGCGCCACCCGCACGGCATCCCCGGCGCCGGGCCCGACCTCCCCGTCGACCCGCAGGCCGAGGCCCCCCTCAAGGGCATGAGGGCACAGGAGGACCCGCAGTGACCCCCAAGGCTGCCGAGTGGCTCGGTCGCCTGGTGGGCGGGCAGCGGGCCGAGCCGATGGCGTCCCCCCGGCGAAGGCACCCGGCACCCGAGCTGCCCGAAGCCCAGCTGCGGATGGCGTGGCAGCTCACGTCGCTGCTGCTGGGCTACCCCGACGAGCGCCTGCGCGAACTGCTCCCGGCCATCGGTGAGGCCGCCATGCGGCTGCCGGACGCCGTGGGCGTCCCCCTGCTGCACCTCACCCAGCACCTGGCCGACGCGGACGCGGCGAAGGAGTGCACGGCGTACGTCGACACCTTCGACACCACGCGCAAGTGCGCGCTGCACCTGACGTACTACGCCCACGGTGACACCCGCAAGCGGGGCATCGCGCTGGTGCAGTTCAAGCAGGCGTACCGCCGCGCGGGCTTGGAGATCAGCGAGGACGAGCTGCCCGACCACCTCTCGGTGGTGCTCGAGTTCGGCGCGACCGGGTCGCTCGACGTGGCGTGGAAGCTGCTGAACGACCACCGCACGGGCATCGAGCTGCTGCAGCTCGGTCTGGACGCCAAGAACTCCCCGTGGGCGGACGCCGTGACCGCCCTGCGTGCCACGCTGCCGCCGCTGGACGGCACGCAGGCCGAGGCGGTGGCCCGGCTGCTCGCCGAGGGCCCGCCGAACGAGGAGGTCGGCCTCGCCGGCTACGCCCTCGACCCGCGCCTCAACCCGCACCCCGCCGACGACGACCTCGACCTCTCCCTCGACCTGACAGGAGCCCCCCGATGAGCACCTTCCTGTTCGCCGTCTTCCCGTACCTGGCGATGGCGGTGTTCGTCGTCGGGATGATCTGGCGGTACAAGTACGACAAGTTCGGCTGGACCACCCGCAGCTCACAGCTCTACGAGAGCAAGCTGCTGCGGATCGGGTCGCCGCTATTCCACTACGGCATCCTGTTCGCGGTGCTCGGCCACGTGATGGGCCTGGTGATCCCGAAGGGCTGGACGGACGCCCTCGGCATCAGCCAGGACGCCTACCACCTGGTCGCCGTCGTGGGCGGCCTGGTGTCGGGCGCGATGATCTGCGTGGGCTTCGCGATCCTGGTGTTCCGCCGGCGCACGGTGAAGACCGTGTTCAACGCGACGACGGTCAACGACAAGGCCATGTACCTGGTGCTCGGCCTGACGATCCTCTTCGGCATGTGGAACACGATCAGCACGACCATCGACCACCACCACAACTACCGCGAGACGGTCTCGCCGTGGTTCCGCTCGATCTTCGCGTTCTCGCCGAACGTCGACCTGATGGCGACCGCGCCGTTCCAGTTCCAGGCGCACGCCGTGCTCGCGTTCGTGCTGATCCTGATCTGGCCGTTCACCCGGCTGGTGCACGTGTTCTCGGCGCCGATCCAGTACCTGGGCCGCCCCTACGTGGTGTACCGCACCAAGGGCGACACCGGCCAGCGTCCGACCCCGTCGCGCGCCCCGCAGGGAACATGGACCAGCCCGACCGCCCGCAAGTAGGTAGGTTGGTGCGCATGAGCCGCGCACCCATCGACCAGGCCCGCTGGCAGCCGTGGATCGACCACGTCTGCGCTGCCGTGGGCGTCGATCCCGAGATGGTCGACGTGCGCTGGCTGCACCGCATCACCGGCGAGGTCGCGACCGTCTACACCCGGCCGATGGCGCCCGTCGCCGCCCACCTGCTGGGCCTCGCCGAGGGCTCCGGCGTCCGCCCGTCGCCGGCCCGGCAGGCGATCCGGGACGCCGCGGAGGCGGCTGCGCAGGGCTGAGGTTCAGCCGCCGAAACGACGCCGCTCACGCACCTCATCGGGCAGCGCGCTGGCGAAGGGATTGGCGCGCCGGAAGGCGCAGGTCGGGCACAGGTCCTGCGCCCGGCGGGCCCGGAACGGCACCTGGCACCGCGCGCACGTGCGGGTGGTGCCAGAGGCGACCTCGATGCGGTCATCGGCCACCAGGCTGGCCCAGGTGTTCGGGCCGACCACGCGCAGCGCCTCGGTCGGGCAGACCCGCAGGCACAGGCCACACCCCGTGCAGGCCCCGGGGTCGAGCAGCAGGGTCGAGCGGCCGCCGCGGCGCTCGACGGCCAGGGCGTCCTCGGGGCAGGACTGGGCACAGACGGCGTCGAACTCGCATTCCGGTGCCTCGAGCACCCATCCCGGGCCGGGACGCGCTGCCGCCTCGTCATCGACGCTGGCCGACGTGAGCGCACGGCGCAGCCGCTGGTGGTCGGTGCCCTCCGGGGTCGGCGGCTCGTCGACGCTGGGTTGGGTGAACATGCCGAGCAGCCCCCGCCGGGTCAGGCGCGGCATCCGGTCGGCGGGGACGGGCTCCACCTCGGGGTCCGACTCGGGAGGCTCCGTCCGCAGCGCCACGCGATCGGGAGCGAAGGCGGCCACCAGACCAGCCCACCGGTCGGCGTCCGGGTCGGAGCAGGCGTCGAGGCGCAGCTCGACGGCGGCGACGCCGAGGCCCAGCAGTTCGTAGGGCAACGCCAGTGGCGCGGCGCCGAGACAGCCGGTGAGGCGGACCACCACCGCCCCCTCAGCGCTGGGGACGACGCCCACTCGCAGTAGCGGCAGCCGACGCACTTGTTCTCGTCGACGTACACCGTGCCGTCGTCGTGCCGCGACATGGCGGTCGTGGGGCAGACGCGCATGCAGATGGCGTCCTCGCAGTGGTTGCACGAGATCGAGGTGTAGTACGAGAACACGTTGTGGGTCTGGGTCTCGCCGTCGTCGCGCCAGTCGCCGCCGGTGTACTCCACGACCCGGCGCCAGTTCACGCCGATCGGGTTGTCGTGCTTGTCCTTGCAGGCGATCTGGCAGGCCTTGCAGCCGTTGCACAGCGTCTGGTCGAAGTAGAACCCCAGCTTCTGGGCCATGGTCGCCTCCCTATGCCTTCTCGATCTGGACGAGGTTGGTGTACTGCGGGTTGGTCTTCGCCAACGCTGACGGTCGGTACTTGGTCAGCGTGTTGGGGCAGCCGCCGGTGTCGGTGCCGTCGGCATCGGGGGCGTACCACGCCCCCTCGGGAATCGAGATCACACCCGGGCGGATGCGCGGGGTCACCTTGGCCTGGATCCGCACCCGGCCCCGGTCATTGAACACGTGGATCGTGTCGTCGTTGGCGATGCCGCGAGCCGCGGCGTCCTTGGGGTTCACCCAGACGACCTGGATGTGGGCCTCCTTGAGCCACTCCACGTTGCCGTACGAGCTGTGCGTGCGGCCCTTGAAGTGGTAGCCGATCATCTGCAGCGGGTACCGGGTGTCCTTGCGGGCCGCCTCGGCGTCCTCCCAGGTGTTGATGTGTTCGCCGACGGTGGTGATGACGTCGCCCTCGGGCAGCGTCCAGGTCGCCTTCTTGCGTTCGACCTCGGCGGAGTACAGCTAGATCTTGCCGGACGCCGTGCCGAGCGGGTTGGCCTCGGGGTCGGCCCGGAAGTCCTTGAGCGCGACCCGCGTGGGGTTGGCCTTCTTCCATACGCCCATCTTCTTGAGCTCGTCGAAGGCGGGCATGTCGGGGTTGTTGGCCCGCGAGGCCTCGATGGTCTCGCGCACCCAGTCGTCCTGGGTCTTGCCCTCGGTGAACTGCTGCCCGACGCCCATGCGGTCGGCCAGGGCGGCCATGATGTCGTAGATGCCGCGCGACTCGAAGACCGGCTCGATCACCTTGCTGGTCACGATCGTGTAGCCCATGTTGGCGGCCAAGCCCTGCCCGACGACGTCGCTCTCCTCGACGTTGGAGGTGCCGGGCAGCACGTAGTCGGCCCACTGCGCCGACGACGTCATCAGGGTGTCGATCACGACGATCAACTCGCACTTCGCGGTACTTCTCGGCGATCTCGTCGAGGGCTTGGTCCCAGGAGATCTCGTCCCACTGCCCCGCCCCGCGCGCCGTTCCCGGGCGCCGCTTCAGCGGCTTGGCCAGCCGGGCGGGGTTGTAGACGCGGTGTCGGATCGATCGTCCGCGCGGACAGGCGGGGATGCGGTGGTTGCCGATCGTGTCGTCGCCCGTGTTGTCGGGCAGGGTGCGGACGAACACGCCGTCGTTCACCTGCAGGCGCAAGGGGAATCGGGCGCCGCAGTTGACCATGCAGGCGCTCCACACCGTCGCGTCGGCGTCGGCCATGCCCTCGGCCACCTGCAAGGGGGTGTCGGGCGTGGGCGGGCTGGCACAGGCGCTGGTGCCGACCAGCACGCCGGTGCCCGCGACGGCACCCGACCACTGGAGCCAACGGCGATGGCTGATCTGGGTGTCTACGAGCGACATGCGGTGCCTCCGAGGGGTGATCTTCGGGTACTCCGAATCATCGTAAAGCCGTCCTGCGGCCCCCGCAGGGAGTTGCCAACCTCCA
>CALMPQ010000459.1 GCA_937872005.1 uncultured Propioniciclava sp. | reverse complement strand
AGACCCGACCCCGGCCCACGCCAAACACCCGTGCCGTACGTCGCCTGCGCAATCCCGCCGCCCCGACCGAGAAACCCTCGGCCGGGCCACCGGCATGGGATACGTAGAATCGCCGACGTGGAATCACCAGGGGACTTCCTCGCGCGTACGACGCCCTTCCAACTCGATTCAGTGCCCGAAGAGCCAACCTTCGGTCTCCCGGCCGTGCTGTCACACAAGGTCGCCCCGGCCACAGGGGAGTTCCGCCCCTTCCATGGGGACACGATCGCCTACTTCCTCGATCAACCCACGCGAGACATGGTGCACCACGTCACTGATCTCCTCATCGAGCGTCACGGACCGTCCCTGTCCGCCCGGCTGCACACCGACCAGGCGCACGTCACGCTCCACGACCTTCATGCGGACGTCGACCCCGAGCGAGTCCGCGCGCTGGTGCACGCCAGGCCCCAACGAGAGGCTGAGCTGGTGGCTCAGGCGCGGCGCCTTGGGCCCATCCACATGCTCGGCCCCAGGGTGTTCAACTTGGTGAACACCAGCATTGTCATCGGCCTGCGCCCCGCCGAGGACCAAGCCCACGAAGCACTCCTCGCCGCACGGGCACTCTTCGACGAGTTCGTGCCGAGCGGGCCGTTCACTCCGCACATCACCTTGGCCTACTACCGGCCCCAGCCGCCCGTCGCCTTGGTTCCCGCCGAACTCCGCGCCACCCTGAGCGAATTGACGCGGCTGGTGCAGGGCGTCCCGGTGGTGCTCCACCCCGGGCGACTTCACCACCTGCACTTCGGCAGCATGAACAGTTATAGATTGTCAGGGTGACCCAGACCACCTCCCAGAAGCTGACGGGGTGGGGGCGCACGGCGCCCACCATCGCGCAGGTCCTCCGCACCCCCGACGCCGACGTGATCGCCGCGGCCGTGGCCCGCGAGGCCGAGCGGAGGGCGTCCGGGCAGGGGAGGGGGGTGGTCGCCCGCGGGCTGGGGCGCAGCTACGGCGACGTCGCCCAGAATGGTGGCGGCCTCGTGGTCGACATGACCGCACTCGACCGCATCCTCGCGATCGACGACGCCGACGCCACCGTCACCGTCGAGGCCGGCATCTCGCTGGACGCCCTCATGCGCGCCGCCCTGCCCCACGGCCTGTGGGTGCCCGTCCTCCCCGGAACCCGTCAGGTGACGGTCGGCGGGGCCATCGGCAACGACGTGCACGGCAAGAACCACCACTCGGCGGGCAGCTTCGGCGACCACGTCCGTTCGCTCGACCTGCTCGTGGCCGACGGGCGCATCCTCACCCTCACCCCCGAGGGCAGCACCGACGACCCCGGCGGCGAGCTCTTCTGGGCGACCATCGGCGGCATCGGGCTGACCGGCATCATCCTGCGCGCCACCCTCGCGATGGAGCGCGTCGAGACCGCATGGTTCCTCGCCGACGGCGTCGTCACGCACAGCCTCGACGAGACGATCGCCGTGCACTCCGACGGGTCCGAATCACACTACGACTACTCCAGCGCCTGGTTCGACGCCATCTCGGCTCCGCCGAAGCTCGGCCGGGCGGCCATCTCCCGCGGCTCCCTCGCCACGCGAGCCCAACTCCAGGAGTTCGCGCCCCAGCTCGCCGACAAGCCCCTGGAGTTCAGCGGCACGACGTTCATCACGCTGCCCGACGTGTTCCCCAACGGGCTGGCCAACAAGCTCACGTTCGGCCTGCTCGGCCAGGCCTGGTACGCGAAGTCGGGCAACTACGCCAACAAGATCCAGAGCCTGACGGGCTTCTACCACCCCCTCGACATGTTCGGGGAGTGGAACCGGGCCTACGGCTCCGACGGCTTCCTGCAGTACCAGTTCGTCGTCCCGCCCACCGCGGTCGAGGAGTTCAAGCGCATCATCGCCACGATCCAGGGGTCGGGGCACTACTCGTTCCTCAACGTGTTCAAGCTGTTCGGTGCCGGCAACCGTGCGCCCCTCAGCTACCCCATGTCCGGCTGGAACGTCTGCGTCGACTTCCCGATCAAGGCCGGGCTCTCGCAGTTCCTCGGCGGCCTGGACGCCCGCATCCTCGAGTTCGGCGGGCGTCTCTACACGTCGAAGGACTCCCGCACGGACGCCGCCACCTTCCACGCCATGTACCCCGAGATCGACGCCTGGCTGGCCACCCGGCGCCGGATCGACCCCGACGGGGTGTTCGCCTCCGACATGGCCCGACGACTGGAGCTGATGTAGATGCTGAACGCCACC
>CALMPQ010000458.1 GCA_937872005.1 uncultured Propioniciclava sp. | reverse complement strand
CCGCCATGAACATCGACACGAAACGAGTCCGCCGTGACCTCAGCATCCTGCGCGACTGGCTCGGCGTAGATGCGGCTACAGGCCAACCCCACATCCCTGAAGCCACCAAGAGCAACGCCGCGAAACTGCTGGGCTGCGGAGCCTACGAAGTCAACGGGCTCCTATACGACGCTGACCTCTTCCGTCGGCTGCGAGTCCGCGGCGAAGCCCGTGGAGCTGAGGGTTTACCCGATCTCACCAAGGCGCTGGCGCTGGTCAATGGGCGACCTTTCGATGAGGTTCGCAGTGGTGGCGGCTCCTGGTTGGTCGACCAGAGCCTCCCGCACTACCTCACCGTCGCTGTCGTTGATGTAGCCCACCTCGTCACGACCATCAGCCTGGCCCGGGGAAACCACCGGGTAGCGCGCGCGGCCACCGAGACGGCCATACTCGCCGCCCCCCACGAGCAGATCCCTCGCCTTGACCTGGCGGCCGTGGCGGCCGCCGAAGGCCTCTCCAGCGAAGCGAAGCTCATCGCCCAAACCACCCTCGACGGCGATGGGGACGAACCACCGCTCGAGGTGAGTCGAAGGGCCGGTGAGATCGTGGCGAGGCACCGCTGGCTGGTGGATGACGCCCAAGCCAGCTAGGGCGTGTTGCTAAACCTTTCTGGGGTCGGGATCGACGAGTATCGTTCGCGTGACGCGTGATGTGATCTCTGAGGAGATGTGGGCGGTGATCGGGCCGTTGTTCCCGGCTGCGCGGTCGGTGGGTCGTCCGCCGGTCGATCGCAGGCTGGTGGTCGAGGCCACTGCGTGGCGGTTCCGCACGGGATCGCCGTGGCGCGATCTGCCCGAGCGGTTCGGGAACTGGAACACGATCTACAAGAACTTCAACCGGTGGGCCGAGCAGGGCGTGTGGGCGCGTGTGCTGGAGCACGTCCAGGCCATGGCGCACCATGCCGGGACGCTGGACTGGGTCGCCTCGATCGACTCCACGGTCGTGCGTGTGCACCAGCACGGCGCGACGCTTCCGCGCGACACAGGGGGCGGTATCGAGTTACAAGAAGTTCGGCGATGAGCCGCCGGATCACTCAATCGGACGCTCTCGTGGGGGCCTGACGACCAAGAATCACCTGGTCAGCGACGGTCGGGGGCGAGTGCTGGCGTTCATCCTCACGCCCGGCCAGAGCGCCGACACGAGCATGTTGATCCAGACGATGGAGCAGGTTCGGGTGCCCACCAGCGGCCGTGCGCGGACCCGACCGGATCGACTGCTGGCCGACAAGGGCTACCCCTCCAAAGCGAACCGCACCTGGCTACGCCGGCACGGCATCGCCACCACGATTCCCGAGCGGGACGACCAAATCGCCCACCGGCGTAAGAAGCCCGGCAGACCGATCGACTTCGGCGAGGCACAACGCGAACGCTACAAGGGCCGCAACGTCGTCGAGCGCTGCTTCAACAAGCTCAAGCAGTGGCGCGGCCTGGCGATGAGATCTGACAAGTACGCCCGCAACTACCACGCCGGCATCTGCCTAGCCGCCACACTCGACTGGCTACGAACAGGGTTTAGCAACACGCCCTACGACCGAGCACGCAACCGCGGCTGCCGACATCCACACGCAGCAAGGATCCTGGCCCAAGGCTGGACCAGGATCCTGTGGCGCTGCTGGCACGACCACCAGCCCTACAACCCCGACCTACACGGCCGGCTCAACACCCTCCAACAAGAGGCTGCTTGACATAGGGCTCTCGTGGTAGTGCACCGTCTTGGGGCAGACGTTCCCAGATTCCCATTCGGGGTTGCGTCAACTGATGCGGGCGAACCGTTCGACGTCGCGCTTGCTGCCGGACACGATCAATTGGTCGCCCTCAAGGACGACGGTCTCGGGCACGGCGTAGATGAAGTCCTCCCCGGGCCGCTTGAGGCCGACGACCGTGACGTCGTGGCGAGTGCGGATCGCCGACTCGGCCAGGGAACGGCCCCACGCGAAGGAAGGCGCCAGCGTCCGGGCCATGGCGAAGCCGTCCTCGAACTCGAAGTAGTCGATCATGTGGCCGGCGACGGTGTGTGCCACGCGCTCCCCCGCCGACCTCTCGGGGTAGACGATGTGGTCGGCGCCGATCCGCTTCAGGAGCTCCCCGTGCTTGCGGGAGGACGCCTTGGCCCAGACCTCGGGGACACCCTCCTCCTTCAGGGTCAAGAGCGTGATGATGGACGACTCCAGGTGCGCCATCGACACGATCGCGATCCCGACGTTCTCCAGGCCAAGCTGGCGCAGGGCGTCCGCGTCGGTGGAGTCCATCCGGACGACGTGCCGCAGCGTGTCGGCGTAGCGGTTGACCAGGTCGAGGTCGGCGTCCACGCCGAGCACGTCCATGCCGAGTTCCTGGAGGCGGCGCGCGCAGGCGATGCCGAAACGCCCCAGGCCGAGCACGAGCACCATGCCGTCGGCGGGGCGGGGCCGGAACAACTTATCCAACAAGGGGGTCCTCCCTCGGCAATTCGTAGTGGCGGTGCCGGGCGGTCATCGCCAGGGCGGCCGCGACGGACACCGGTCCGACGCGACCCAAGTACATCAGTCCCATCAGGACGCCCCACGCCGCGGGGGGCAGGGTGGGGGTCAGGTTCATGGACAGGCCGACGGTGCCGAACGCCGAGATCGCCTCGAACGTGTCCTCGCGCAGGGGCGCGTCGCTGACCGCGGAGATCGCGAGGATGCCGACGAACACCGCCGCTGTGCCCAGCACGACGACTGCCAGCGCTTGACGGGACACAGCAGAGGAGATCTTGCGGCTGCCGAGGACCGTCTTCTCATGGCCGCGCACCTCGGTGATGACGGCGAGCAGGAGCACGGCGACCGTGGTGACCTTCAGGCCGCCCGCCGTGCCGCCGGAACCCCCACCGATCATCATCAGGCCGAAGTCGACCGCGAGGGTCTCGTCGGTGACCAAGGCATAGTCGACCGAGTTGAACCCAGCCGTGCGCGGGAACACCGACCCACCCAGCGCACCCAGGAACTTCCCCATCGGACCTTGACCGCCGAGGGTGGCCGGGTTGGTCCACTCGAAAGCGGCGAAGGTCGCGAACCCGAGCACGAGGAGGATCACCGTGCCGTACAGGGTCAGGCGCAGGTGCACCGACCAGAAGGGGGGCAGGTGCCCGCGCACGCGCTCGACGACCTCGAGGTAGACCGGGAAGCCGAGGCCACCCAGCACGATGGCCAAGCAGATCGGCACCATGACGAAGGGGTCGGCGTTGAACCGCACCAGATTGTCGGGGTAGAGCGCGAATCCGGCGTTGTTGAACGCAGACACCGCGTGGAACATGCCGTGGTAGGCCGCCGCTCCCCAGTCCGGGAGGTAGGACCGGAACCGGAGCGTCAGCACGACCGCGAACACGAGCTCGAACGCCAGTGACAGCATCAGGATCCGGGCTGGGATCGACCGCAGCCCCCGTCTGGTGCGCGCCCGCGTCTCCGACTGGGCGATGTGCAGTTGGGCCTGCGAAGCCCGTCGGGTGACCGAGAAGATGATCAGGCTGGTCAGGGTCATGATCCCCAGCCCACCGACCTGGATGAGGGTCATGATGGTGAGCTCACCGAAGGTGCTCCAGTGGCTCGGGGTGTCGACCACCGCCAGACCGGTGATGCACAGCGCCGACATGGCCGTGAACGCAGCCACCCAGAACCCGCTGGACTCGCCGGACTCGGTGGCGGCGGGAGACATCAGCACGAGCGTCCCGACCACCCACCCGAACAGGTACGCGACCGGGGCGATGCGTCCGGGGTGGGACAGCCACCGCGCAAAGCCGAGCACGCGGAGAACACTACTCCCCCCACCGTGGGTCCGGTGGGCGCTACGGCGCCAGCCGCTCCCGCACCCAGTCGCCGCCCTCGAGGCGGTAGCGCAGCCGGTCGTGCAGGCGCGAGGTGCGGCCCTGCCAGAACTCCCAGACCTCGGGCACGAGGCGGTAGCCACCCCAGTGGTCCGGACGCAGCGGGTGCAGCCCGTGCTCTGCCGCAGCCTTGGCCGCGTTGGCGACCAGCACGCCCCGGTTGGCGATCACCTGCGACTGGGGCGAGGCCCACGCGCCGATGCGGCTGTCGAGCGGGCGCACCGCGTAGTAGGCGTCCGACTCCTCGGGCGTGACCTTCTCCACGCGCCCCTCCACGCGCACCTGGCGCTCCAGCGGCGCCCAGAAGAACAGCAGGGAGGCGACGGGGTTGGCGTCCAATTCGGCGCCCTTGCGCGAGTCGTAGTTCGTGTACCAGACCAGCCCGGACGCATCGAACTCCTTCAGCAGCACCACCCGGGCCGACGGCCGCCCGTCGGCCGACGCCGTGGCCAGGGTCATCGCGTTCGGCTCGAGCCCCTTGATGCGGCGTGCGTCGGCGAACCAGGCCGCGAACTGCTCCAGCGGCTTGTTGGTGGCGGCTTCCTCGTCCAGTTCGCCCTGCTCGTAGCTCTTGCGGAGTCCGCGCTGGCGGCGTGATGATTGGTCGTCATTCGCGCCCTTTGGTTCCTTCGCGCA
>CALMPQ010000457.1 GCA_937872005.1 uncultured Propioniciclava sp. | reverse complement strand
AGGGCACCGAGCTCGGCCGCGCGTCGGGCACCCTGTACGACCTGATCGTCGGCAACGCAGACGTCCCCCTGGACGAGCGCGAGACCCGCCTGCGGCACCGCCCGCAGCCGGCCCTCGACATCGCGGTCCGCGCGGCGATCATCAAGTCGGCGGGGGATTCATGGATGTGGGACCGGTCGAAGAGCCCGGCTGACATCGCACCCCTCGTCGCCGTCACCGGCGCCGCCTGGGCCCTCATCAACAAGAAGCCCGCCCGCCGGTCGATCTACGACCAGGACGACGTGGTCCTCTCGCCCGCGGCTGCCAATGACCTCGCAGTCGTGATCCTCTGAAAGGGGGCCGCATGCCTAGCTTCATCGATCGCGCCAAGGCGACAGTGAGCGTTGCCCTGTTCGGCACCGCGCCCTGGCTCCCGTCCGACACCGCGGCCCTGCAGGCCGGCGACCCAGGCGTCGTCTTCGGAGCGGGCTTTGCGTCTGAGGTCGTGGACGGCATGTCCGTTGGCGACCTCTACCAGACGCAGCCGAACCTCCGTTCCGTGGTGGACTTCACCAGCCGCAACGCCGCGCAGCTCGGCCGCCACGTCTTCCGGCCCGACAGCAAGGGCGGGCGCGAGCGCGCACGGGACTCCTTCATGGAGACCCTGCTCAAGAGCCCGAACGACTACCAGACCGGCTTCGACCTGTTCAAGCAGCTCTTCGCCGAGCTCGCCCTGTACGACTTCCACCTCTGGGTCATCGATTACTCGCGCCGCAACGGCGGCACGACCATCACCGGCATCCCGACCGAGTGGATCACCGGCACCAAGGCTGATGCCTTCGGCCGCGTGACCAAGTACCGCATCCAGCCCAACGGCTCGAACGAGTGGTTCTACGTCAACGCCGAGGACGCCGTCGTGTTCCGCGGCTACAACCCTCACGGCTTCAAGCGGGGCTCGTCCCCGGTCACCTCCCTCCGCAACACCCTGGCCGAGCAGATCGCCGCAGGCGAGTTCCGCCGCCAGATGTGGAAGCGTGGCGGCCGCATCGGTATGTACATGACCCGCCCCGCCGACGCTCCCGAGTGGAGTGCCGAGGGTAAGGCCAAGTTCATCCAGCAGTGGAAGGCCCAGTGGGCCGGCGGTGGCGCCGAGGCCGGTGGCACCCCCCTGCTCGATGAGGGCATGGAGCTGAAGCGCGTTGGGTTCAACGCCCGTGAAGAGCAGTGGGCCGAAGGCGCGAAGCTCGCGCTAGTCACCGTCGCGCAGGCGTTCCACGTCCCGCCGGCCATGCTTGGCGCTGAGGGCTTCAACTCCTTCGCCTCGGTCAAGGAGTTCCGCAAGATGCTGTACACCGAGACCCTCGGGCCGTCGGTCGCGCAGGTCGAGGACACCATCAACACCTTCCTCGCCCCGCTCATCGGCGTCAACGACGGCAGCTACCTCGAGCTCAACATCGGGGAGAAGCTGCAGGGCGACTTCGAAGAGCAGGCGGCCGTCACGTCCGCCGCTGTCGGTGGTCCCTGGATGACCCCCGACGAGGCCCGCGCTCGGAACAACCTGCCGGCCATCGAGGGCGGCAACCGCCTCCTGGCCCCGCTCAACATGGGCGCGGCCGGAAACAGCGGCCCGTCAGCGGGAGCCCCCATCGGCACGGAGCCCTCTGGAGCCCCAGAATCGGCGGCCCCTGACAAGCACAAGCCTGAGCGGCACGGAGTCCACACGGCTCACCACGCCGACGGTCGCAAGGCCTCGGACGTCGAGTGGGTCGGCAGCAAGGCGCTGCAGGAAGACCTCGACCTCTTCTTCGCGGCCCAGCGCAAGGATATCCTCGCGAAGCTCGGGCAGAAGGGGCCGTCATGGTTCGACCAGAAGCACTGGAACCAGGAGCTGTCGGCGATCCTGAACCCCCACCTCACGGGGCTCTCGACTGGGACTGCCCGCCGGGTTGCTGGTGCTAAGGGCCTCGACCCTGCCGCCTACAGCGTGGCGCGCACCGAGAAGTTCCTCAAGGCCGTCTCTGACAGCCGCGCGGACCTCATCAACGCGACGACCCGCGACCACTACCAGAACGCGCTGGACAACGACACCGACCCCACGACCGTCTTCCAGGACACTGAGTCCCGGAGCAAGACGGTCAGCGGCACCCTCACCACGTTCATCGTGGCGTGGGCGACCGTCGAGGTCGCCAAGCAGCTGATGCCGGACAAGGGTCCCACCAAGACCTGGCTCGCATCCGGCCTGCCGGACAGCCGGCACGCCGACATGGATGGCGAGACGGTCGGCATCGATGAGAAGTTCTCGAACGGCGCGATGTGGCCCGGTGACCCGGTGCTCGGCGCTGAGGGCGTTGCCAACTGCGGTTGCGGCGTCGAAATCTCGGAAGGAGCGTCCTGATGGACCTCAAGTCAGTACGCCTCACCGGCCTCAAGGCCGCGGGCGACGACGGCGTGGACCTCGCTGAAGGCGAGTTCACGGCGTACGTCAGCACGTGGACCCGCGAGCCGGACTCCTACGGGGACGTCGTCGCCAAGGGTGCGTTCGCGGAGTCGATCGCCGAGTGGAAGGCGTCGGGCAACGTGATGCCGATCCTCTTCGGCCACGACCTCGTCGACCCCTTCAGCAACCTCGGCCACGCCAAGTCCCTGCTCGAAGACGACCACGGTCTCCTCGTGCACGCGTCTCTGGACCTGGAGAACCCGAAGGCCAAGCAGGTCTACCGGATGCTCAAGGGCCGCCGGATCAACCAGATGAGCTTCGCCTACGACACCCTCGAGTCGGGTGACGTCGAGGTGCCCAAGGGCGACGACGGCAAGGTCGTGGCCCGCGAGCTCCGGAAGCTCCGCATCCACGAGGCATCGGTCGTGCCCTTCGGCGCGAACTCCGACACCGAAGTCCTGGCCGTCAAGGCCCTCACGGAGACGCTCGGCTTCAAGGCCGGGCGGACCATCTCCGCCAAGAACCTGGAGTCTCTCGAGACCGCCTACGCCGCACTCGGTGCGGTCATCGCGGCCGCGAAGGATTCCGCAGACAACGACGACGAGGCCAGCTCGGCTGAGGTCGTGAAGGCGGGCGCCCAGGAGGGCGACGCACTCACTGCCCGCCGCAAGTCCGCTCTCGCGACGATGTCCTTCCTGCTCAGCTGAGCTGAGCAACAGAACCCCACGAAAGGAACTACCTTGGGCCCCAAGGCAGAACTCTCCGCCCTCGAGGCGAAGAACTCCGCGATCATCGCGGGCGTGAAGGCGTCGAAGCGCGACCTCACGGACACCGAGGTCGAGGACCTCGAAAAGGATGCCGCACGCATCACCGAGCTCAAGGCGATCATCGCCCGCGGCGAGAAGCAGACCGCCCTCATGGCCCAGTTCGGCACCCCTGCCGAGAAGGTCGAGGCGGTCGACGCCGGCGACGACGCCCCCAAGGCTGCGAGCCTCGGCGAGCACTTCGTCAAGTCGGGTGCGCAGAAGTCGTTCCTCGAAGGACAGGGCCAGCGCACCACGTCGGCGCCTGAGTTCAAGGCCGCGACCGACACCAACCTGGTCGCCGGCAACGGCAAGGTCCAGTACGGTGGCGTCTACGAGACGCCACTCCGCCGGCTGACCATCGCCGACCTGCTCGGCAAGGGCTCGATGTCCAACACCAGCCTCACCTACTGGGTGCAGGGCGCGGTCGAGGGTGCCCCCACGGCAGTCGCCGAGGACGGCCAGAAGCCGCAGATTCACTTCAACTTCACCCCCATCACGGAGGCGCTGTCGAAGATCGCGGTCATCACCAAGGTCTCTGACGAGTCCATGGCTGACACGGACTACCTGGTCTCGGTCATCAACTCCCAGCTGGTCGGCCGCCTGATGGTGGTCGAAGAGGACCAGATTCTGAACGGGAACGGCACCGCGCCGAACCTGCGCGGAATCCTGAACCGCACGGGTCTCCAGACCTACGCGACCTCGGCGACGTACACCCCGAACAAGGGCTTCGACGCCATCTTCCACGCGATCACCATGGTCGCGACCGGCTCCGCCCAGGAGACGGCTGACGGCATCGTCATCAACCCGGCCGACTACGAGACGCTCCGTCTCTCCAAGGACGGCAACGACAACTACCGCGGCGGCGGCCCCTTCGCGGGCGGCAACCCCGGTCTCTGGGGCGTGCGCACCGTCGTGACCCCGGCGATCGCTGCCGGCACGGTCCTCGTCGGCGCCTTCGGCTCGGCTGCCCAGCTGTTCCGCAAGGGCGGCATCCAGGTCGACTCGACTAACTCGGACAGCACGGACTTCCAGTACAACCGCGTGGCGCTTCGCGCCGAGGAGCGCATCCTCCTCGCGGTGTACCGTCCGACCGCGTTCGTGAAGCTGACGCTCACCGCGTAAGCAACGACCCCTGGGGCCACTGGTTCGCCGGTGGCCCTGGGGGTACCAACCTCTTAGGAGAGCCATGACCCTCAGGGAATACGAGATTCCGGACGCCAGCTACGGCACGCGCACCTTCCAGTGGGACAAGGACCGCGACGGCGAGGTAGGCTTCCCCAAGGACGCCAAGCTCGTGAAGCGCGCGGACACCACTGTCGACGGGACCGCCGACGGCGCTGACCCCGATCCTGCCGTCAACTCGCAGGAGCCCGGTAACGTGCTCGAGCAGACGACCACCGGCCAGGCCAACCAGGCTGACGTCGGTGCTGCCAAGGCCAAGGAAGCCGAAGAGCAGAAGGCAGCAGACGCGAAGGCCAACAAGGCCGAGCCCAAGGCCGCCGAGAACAAGTAAGACCAGTTCCACCTGACCTGAGGAGGTCCCGCCCATGGCGTCATTCGCATCTCCTGCCGAGCTGTCGGTGTACACCAAGGGCAACATCTCTCCGACCGACGGGCGGTCGCAGCTCATCCTCGACGGGGCAAGCGAGGCCATCCGGCGTTACGCCGGCTGGAACATCGCTCCACCCGAAGACGTGACTGCGACCCTCGACGGCGGGGGCACGGTACTCTACCTGCCGTCCCTCAAGGTCAACTCCGTGGCTTCGGTCACGGTGTCCGGCGTCGCGGTCACCGACTTCGAGTGGTCCCGCCGGACCGGCAACCTCCGCCGCAAGGACGGCGCCTGCTTCCCCGAGGTCTGGGGCGGCGTTGTCGTGGCGTTCAACTCCGGCTACACCGCAGTACCCGCCGACCTCAAGGAGGTCGTGCTCCAGGTGAGCTCGATCGCGCTGAGCTCGCCTACGGGTGCCACGCGCGAGCAGGCCGGCGCGGTAGCGATGGCCTGGGCCACCACGGCCCCGGGCGTGTCGGGCGGTCTCACGCTCCTCGCCCGCGACCTCGCGGTCGTCAACTCGTACCGCCTCCCCCGGGAGGTCTGATGGAAGATCACATTCATGGCACTGGGAACCTGTACCGCAAGGGATGCCCCGACTGCCAAGCGGCCAGCCGTGAACGAAGAGGCCCCCAGCGTAATGCCCGCTTGCAGCGTGACTACGGCATCACCCATGCCCAGTACGTAGAGATGGAGATTGCCCAGGATGGGCGATGTGCCATCTGCCACAAGCGCCCCGCGGGGCATCTGCACATCGACCATGACCACGCGACCGGCAAGGTCCGGGGCCTCCTCTGTGGGAATTGCAACACAGCGCTCGGCCTACTGCAAGACGAGCCGCACTTGCTAGACCGCGCGGCGGAGTACCTGAGGAGCGATCACTAAATGCTGCCAAGCTTCATGGCCGTCGCGCACACCCGCCGGCGCTACCCGCTCGTCTCCGACCACGGCAACGAGGTCCGCGACTACGCGGGCGTCCCGGACGAGGCCGTCTTCTACGGCTCGGTCCAGCCGGGCACCGGCACCGAGGACGTCGTCAACCGCAACGGTCGAGAGATCGTCAAGACGGTCTGGGCCCAGCCCGACAGTGACGTCCAGGACGACGACGTGGTGCCCCTCACCGAGGGAGACTTCCAGGTGAACGGCGAGCCCGAGCGCTGGGAGACCGGCATCCTCGACCACATGGTCATCCACCTCTCCGTCTGGAAGGGGTGACCCAGTGGTCGCAGCCCGCACCATCAAGATGAACCCCAAGGGCATCATCGAGCTTCTTAAGTCCGCTGAGGTCCAGCGCGACCTCGAGGACCGCGGCACCCGCATCCACGCGGCCCTCCCCACCGACAAGGGTGCGGAGTGGCGGCTGAGCAGCTTCATGGGCCACGACCGTGCGCAGGTCGTCGTCGGCACCGGCAACGCGGCCTCGCGCCGCAAGCAGGCCGAGGACAACGACCTGATCCGGGCACTGGACAGGGGGCGCTGATGCCACAGCTCATCCTTCCCGCCGACGTCGAGCAGGCCGTCATTGACGAGCTCGCTGGCCTCGAGGTCGGGACCTCCATCCCGGAGGACAAGCCGGCCGTCTTCTTCCGCGTCCTCGCG
>CALMPQ010000456.1 GCA_937872005.1 uncultured Propioniciclava sp. | reverse complement strand
CCGGTGGTCGTGATCGCCGGTGACGCGCACAACGGGTGGCTGAACTCGGCGGCGTTGAGGCACTTCGGGCTGCCGCCGCGCGAGGGCCCGCTGGCCGAGAACGAGTGGTTCCCGGTGTTCGGGGCGCTGGCGTCGCTGCCGGGCATCGACCCGACCGACGCCGAGGTGGACGCCGCGATCGCGCACCTGTGTGCGCGCGGGCTGGTCGGGCTGGTCGACCTCGAGTTCGACGCGGCATTCCGGGCCTGGCCGGCACTGGTCGCCCGCGGTCAGCGGTCGCTCCGCGTCCGCGCCGGGGTCTACCCCCACCAACTCGACGAGGTGCTGGCGGCGGCGTGGGCGTCCGGGGATGCGTTGCCGGGCGGCGAGGGGCTCATCACGATGGGCCCGCTCAAGATCATCGCCGACGGCTCGATGGGCACCCGCACGGCGTGGTGCTGCGAGCCCTATGCCGACGATCCCTCGACCACGGGCGCACCCAACCTCGCGGCGTCCGAGCTGGAAGGGCTGATGGGGCGCGCCCACGCCGGGGGGCTGGAGTGCGCCATCCACGCGATCGGCGACCGGGCCAATGCGGTCGCCCTCGACGCGTTCGAGGCCACCGGCGCGCGTGGTTCGATCGAGCACGCGCAGTTGCTGCGCCGCTCCGACGTGCCGAGGTTCGCCGCGCTGGGCGTGACCGCCAGCATGCAGCCGCACCACCTCGTCGACGACCGTGACACCGCCTCCGTCATGTGGGCCGATCGGACCGATCGCCTCTACCTGGCCCGCTCGCTGGTCGACGCGGGGGCGACCCTGGCGCTGGGTTCCGACGCGCCGGTCTCCCCACCCGACCCGTGGCTCGCGATGGCGACGGCCGTGCACCGCACGGGCTGGCACCCCGAGGAGGCGCTGACCGCCCGCGAGGCCCTGGCCTGCTCGGTCGACGGGCAGCGCTTGGTCGTCGGCGCGCCGGGGGACCTGGTCGTGCTGGGCGGGGATCCCCTGACGCAGGCCGAGCCCGGGGTGCGCGCCACGGTGTGCGCCGGGCGCATCACCCACCGGGAGGGCTGAGTTGGCCGTCCCCGACTGGCTGGCCACCGCCGAGCACGTCGCTCACATCCACCACCGACCGGCACGCCCAGGGCGCCCGGTGCCGTGGCCGGCGTGGGTGGCCCCCGAGGTGCGCGAGGCCTTCGGACGCCGCGGCATCGCCCAGCCCTGGTCCCACCAAGTTCTCGCCGCCGAGGCGGCCCACGAGGGACGGCACGTGGCGCTCGCGACCGGCACGGCGTCCGGGAAGTCGCTGGCGTTCCTGCTGCCGGTGCTGGCCGCGCCGCCGCGGGCGACGGCGCTCTACCTGGCGCCGACCAAGGCGTTGGCGCACGACCAGCTGCGTTCCTGCGTCGACCTCGGGATCGACGGCTGGCGGGTGTCGACGCTGGATGGCGACTCCGATGCCGACGAGCGGCGTTGGGCGCGCGACTTCGCGACGTATGTGCTGACCAACCCCGACATGCTGCACCGGTCGATCCTGCCGAACCACGCCCGGTACGCCCGGCTGCTGGGGCGGCTGACCCACGTCGTGGTCGACGAGGCGCACCGCTACAAGGGTGTCTTCGGCGCGCACGTGTCGGCGGTGCTGCGGCGGTTGCGCCGGCTGGCCGCCTCGTACGGGGCCTCGCCGGTGTTCATCTGCGCGTCGGCGACCATGAGCGAACCGGAGCTCGTGGCGTCCGACCTGATCGGGGCCCCTGACGTGGTGGCGGTGACCGCCGACGGCTCGCCCGCGCCCGGTCTGGACGTCGTGCTGCTCGAGCCGACCCCCTCGCTGACCACCACCGCCGCGCACCTGTTGGCCGACTTCACCGAGGACGGGCAGGCGATCGCCTTCACGACCTCCCGGGTGCAGGCTGAGCTGGTCGCACTGCGGGCGCGCGAGCTGTCGTCGCGCCCCGAGGTGATCGCCGCCTATCGCGGGGGTTATCTCGCCGCCGACCGCCGGGACTTGGAGGCCGCGCTGTCGGACGGGCGACTGCGGGGGGTGGCGTCCACGAACGCGCTCGAGCTGGGCATCGACATCGCGGGCATGGACGCCGTGGTGACCGCCGGTTTCCCGGGCACGCTGGCGGCGTTCTGGCAGCAGGTCGGGCGCGCGGGCAGGGCCGGACGCGGCGCCGTGGCGGTGCTAGCCGCCCGCGAGGATCCGCTGGACGCCTACCTGGTGGAGCATCCCTCGCTCGTGTTCGACGCCCCCGTCGAGCGGACGATCGTGCCGGTCGACAACCCCTTCGTGCTCGGCCCGCACCTGTGCGCGGCGGCCCAGGAGCGGCCGCTGACCGAGGCGGACGCGCGGTGGTTCGGTCCCGACACCGTCGCGCTGGCCGAGCGGCTGGCCCGGCAGGGGGCGCTGCGGCGGCGTCCGCT